>NZ_JCAKMZ010000017.1:0-71100 GCF_059515865.1 Acinetobacter sp. CY73
GGTAGTCAACATGACATTAAATTGGCAAGAAAAACGATTGCAAAATTCAAGCATTGTGAATATGTGGTTACTGATTTAGGGTATCATGGACTAGAGGAGCGTGGATTTAAGCTATTGACTCCTATTAAGAAAAAGAAGAATTCTGCCTTATCTGATATTGAGAAAAAGTACAATAAAATCATTGGAGAAATACGAATTGTGATTGAACACATCAATCGTCAATTAAAAACATTTAGAATATTGAGTGAACGCTACCGAAATAGACGCAAGCGATTCGGTTTACGCATTAGCTTAATCGCTGCACTGGTAAACCGGATAAACTTGCAATAACGACTTTCGCAAGAGGTCTAATATAATGGCAATTATCAATTTTAGTATGTTCTTTTACAATGGTGTGTCCTAGATAAATTTCATCAATACCATCAACAATATCGTAATGAGCTGATTGCTGGCGAATACGCCCTCTCCCCCATATTGCATTGCTATAAGCAGAGGTTACACCTGAAATTTTGTAGTCACCTTGTATAATATCGTGCTTAAAAGCATTCCAATCATGAATATCGACGTCTGCATGTACTACCCCAATGATTTTATGTTCGAATTGAACTTCAATAACCAAAGGGAGCTGTTTAAAGCGTTCGATAATTTCAAACTGTTTTCTGGCACTCAATTGATAAAACCACTCCCCTCCATTACGTGCATGCATATCTTTTATTTTAGGATCGTCAAGCGACCTTATGCACATTTCTTCATGATTTCCTCTTACACTGCGAAACCATGACTGATCTAATAAGGAAATACATTCTAAATTTTCCTCACCTCGATCTACAAGATCACCTGCACAAATCAGTACGTCATTTTGAAAGTCAAAATTTATTTTCTTGAGCTCTTGTATCAAAAGGCTATAACAACCATGCAAATCACCAACCAGATATATATGATCCGTTTGATTTGGATGTATTGTCGCAATAGGTGAATAGTTCATTGACTTAAATGATCACTCTTAATTTCGATATGATTACCGACTTAACAACTTCCCAATCATTAGTACTCTATCAAAGCTATACACATGTGCAAAAGGACTTTCTACACAACGTCCAACTAACGGCAAATTATGATCAGGTTGACCAGTTCTAAGTACAACCTCTGCTGAACAAATCGGACATGTCCCTCTAAACCGAGTTACTCGTGTTAATTGATTCCGCTCTCTATCACGATACATCTCAATATCAGCATGATCTTCCTTAAGTGAAATAAAAGTCATTGGAGCCTTAATGACACGATGCTCTGGTAAATTCCATAACGGAATGTACCAATACTTAAATGATAAGTAAGAAAATCCAATTAGACAGACAAGGAAGAAAAAATTAATGAGCTTCGTAAACTATACACACACCCTTTAGCTCTCTTACGCCATACCCAACCATCTTATTGGTGGGAGGAAATTTGGAGAAAGCAACCAAGTAACCATACTGCACGATTATATGAAGACCAATGGGCTGATTGGTTATCTACTGTTCATGTTGCGAGTGAAAAAATTTCTTAGAAAAATAAGTAAGCTAAGGCACTATATATTAATATACCCTAGGTTGAAAACCGCTTGCCATTTGTGACATTCCATATTTGAATTTGTTCATATTCCAAAATACCTTCCAAATCCAAAAGGTAACCATCAATGGCACAAGAACCCTCATAATTGTAGCTCGGCATGCGTGACGACAATCCGATGAATTTTGCATTTAAGCATATGAGTTTCCATTGTAAAATCTCCACTAAAGTAAGTTATAACATTGAAATGAATGATGGAAATTTGCTTTTTAAATCGCTGTCCTGCCATTGAAAAAGCGCAACACATACAATTGTCTGAACAGGATGCCTAAGCCTGTAGTTTCATTTTTTAAAAATATGACTGGCGACCAAACCAATAAACAAGCCCCACAACACCGAACTGATACCAAACAAATTAATATTAGAAATGGTGATACAAAAAGTAAGAATCGCTGCTTCACGGTAATCAGTAAATTTAAGGGCTGCCGTCAAAGCATTACCAAACGTACCCAACAAGGCAAACCCTGCCAAGGCCATGACCAGCTCTTTTGGAAAAGCCAATAATAAATATCCGACGGTCACGCCAAATAGACCAACCACGATATAAAAAACGCCCGCAAATACTGCTGCAATATAGCGTTGACTTCGATCAGGATGTGCCTCTTTCCCTGAGCAAATTGCCGCAGTAATCGTCGCCAGATTTAAAGCATAACAACCTAAAGGGGCAAGCAATGTGGTGACTGCACCAGTCCAGCCAACCAGCATATGACTGGAAGCCTTATAGCCTTCGCTTCGCAACACCGCCAAACCGGGAATATTCTGCGAGACGATGGTCACAATAAATAAAGGGATCGCCAAGGTCAAAATAGCATGCAGCGAAAACTCAGGTTGTACAAATATAGGCGTTGCAAAAGACAAGGATACTTTTTGAAAATCAAACAAACCCTGAAAAGAAACTATCATTATGCCCAATAGCAACATCACAGAAATTGAATAGCGTGAAAAAAAACGCCTACCCAACAGATAGGAAACAAGCATCAGCGCAATTAATAGCGCATTTAACTTCACGGCAATAAATGCATCTGCACAGAATTTAAACAATATGGCAGCCAACATACTTGAAGAAATTGCAGGAGGAATATAGTTGTTTATTTTTTCAAACCAGCCACTAAAACCACTCAAGGCGATCAATACACCACAGACAATGAATGCACCGACCCCTTCTGCCAAGTTGATACCTGTAGTACCAATGATAATGGCAGCTCCGGACGTCGACCATGCTAGAACAATCGGCTCTTTATACTTCAGGGATAATACAATACCCAGAATCCCCATCCCTAGACATAGCGCAAGTATCCATGAACCAATTTGTTCTGAATTCGCCGATAAACTATGCGCAGCCTGAAATACCAACACAACCGAGCTCGTAAAACCAACCAGTACAGTGACAAAACCGGCATTCATTGTAGAAATAAGGGAATCGCCTTTTAACATATGCTTTCCTAAATATTATGATGAATAACAATTTATAAATAGTATTTGTTATAGATAACCGGAAACCTTGTAAGCAACACTCACAACCAGTAAAAGCAATGACACAAACATCATATACTTTACAAAAAGATCACCATTTTTAATCGCCATATGGCTACCAAACCAGTTGCCAATCACATTACCCACAATCATTGGGATAGCCATAATCCAGATGATTTTTCCTGCAAAAAAGAAAACCACCAAGGCACCTGTATTGGTCATTAGGTTTAATGGTTTGGCAGTGGCAACAGAGTTTAATAATCCCAAACTCAAATAGGATTTATTTGCCTTGGCCAAGAGCAAACCCGTTCCCGGACCTGAAATACCGTCATAAAAGCCGATGAGTCCATAGGCTCCTACCGATCGCATGGATGGATCAACCTTAGCAGGTGTAGTGCTCATCTGGTTAACAATGATTTGAGATGAGGCTTTATTGTGATTCATTGCATAAGACAATAATGACAATACAATAATCGTCAATAAAAAAATAAGAATCATGACTTCAAGTAACCAGCTTGGTAAGGTCAGTGCCAAAGCACTGCCCAGAATAGAAGCCACTAAACAAGGCAAGGCTAATGCTGCCAGTGCCTGCCAAATCACTTTTTTTCTGGCGCTATAATTAATCGTCGCACTGATTGTTCCAATAATTGCAATCATTTTATTTGTTGCCAGTACACTGACTGGTGGAATGCCTGTCAACAAGAGGAGTGGAACTTGAATCGTCCCACCCCCACCTGCTACAGAGTCAACATAACCAGCAATGAATGCTGCCACAAATAGTCCAAATATCCACCAGTAGCCAATTGATAGCAGTGCAAACTGGCTCGTCATGTAACTCTGTATAAAGTCCATTGTCTTCTTTATTGAGCCAAACTGCTTTTTTCTCGCGTTAGACGTTGGCTGGTTTGTTCTCCAGCAACGCCCCAGTTATCTAGATTGACTTCATCAATCACCACAAAAGTCTTGGCAGGATCTTTATCCAACACTGTTTGCAGTAAATCAGTCACTCCCTTGATCAGCGCTTTTTTCTGCTCTGATGTCACTCCAGTATCAGTGACTTTAATATTGACATATGGCATATCGGGTTTTCTCCAAATTAATCACAAGCACAATTGATAGCAGTTGCTTCTTGCGCCTGCTCAGCATGTAAAGATGAATTGGCTTTTTGAACTGTTGGATAACCATGCTCACGCCACCACTTCAAACCACCGATCAACTCTTTGACTTGAAAACCAAGTCGAGTCATCTTTAATGCACCCGATGTAGACGCATTACAGCCAATGCCATCGCAATACACCACATAGCTCTTGTCTTTTGGCAAACCTTGAGTGGTTTCCTCAAGCATTTGTCCATGCGGGAAACTAATCGCACCGTCGATATGTTCGGCGTTATAGGCATCGAGTGAGCGAACATCCAATACCACGATGTCTTCGCCTTTTTTCTGAGCGGCGTGTAAATCCCATGAATCCATTTCAAACCGAAGTTTGGATTCATAAAAACTTTCTTGTTGCTGTTGCATTATTTTTCTCCAGAATTAACTGCTATAAAGAAGTCTGTTACACCAGACTCATGAAACGTTTTTCACGATCGACATCAAAATATTTGCTGTCTACAATACGGCTGTTATCTTCTTTACAAATTTCGAGATGAAACTTGGTTGGACCTTCATAGCCATAGTAATTTCTTGGAATTTCAATACTATGCGCGCGCTCCAAGTCATAGCGAGACTCGACATCAATAAAGCGTAAAGAGAACGCATCACGGCTCTCCAGCTCACCTTCTTCTAGTGGTGAACTACGATGAATCACATATTTGTCAAATATCAACGCATCGCCCAGTTCAAAATCATCCTCAACCGCATAGTGCTCCAGCAAACGACCGATACCAGATGAGTTTAATGGCTCATCGCGTAGTTTCACGTAATCATCAAAATCAATACCGCCAGTTTCAATTTTTTCTGCCATGCAACGGAATACTGCAGGGTCAATGAAGTCATACATAAATTCGCCAGAAATCACGTCACGCGGTACATAGCACATACCACCACGCTGGCCTTTGGTATCAATACGATGCAACGGAATCCACAAGGTGGTACTGAAATCTTCTGAACGGTTAAAACCAAAGCTTTGTGATTCGATATGCCACGTAAAGCCTTTGCTGACTTTCTTTTTCAGGCCAAATCCAACGCCTTGAGTAAAAAATAATGAACAGTCGTGCAACTGACTCATCAAGTTTTTAAAATGTTCCATCCCAATCAGGTCAAGAATAACGTTGTCATCATTGCAAAGGTCATAGCGCAATTTATCAAAGCCTTTTTGATAGTTATCGGTTGGGGTTTCCAACTCTTCTCTGACTTTACCTTTGAGGTAGTCGATCAGTTCCAGCGAAAACAATTGCTTCATGAGCAAAAAGCCAGTTAATCGATAGTTATCAATATCTTGTTGTGTCAGTTTAAAATCAGGGTTAATCAGTTGCATGTCAAAATCTCCTTTGTTGAGTCATGATTTAATTGAATAAAGGTTTATGTTGTTTGGGTGGCTGCTGTTCGTTTATACAATCCACCAGATTGCCAATAAAGCGATCCAGCCATTCATCACTGAGAGGCGAGAAGCTGATGTCTAATTCCTTGAGTAGTGCCAGTGTTCTTTCATTGCGATAGCGTACGTTTCTACCGCCACGTTTCACCCAAAAATGACCAACCGCAATATCCCTGTCCTTACTGTGACTAAAGGATTTGAATAGCTGGTCAAAGTTCTGGAAATCAGATGCTGAAAACGCCAGTCCGTTACGCTGCATGGACTGAAACACCCGCTTCATATTGATTTGATACGCGCTGTCGACGTGATAAACAGCCGGTGCACAGGCTTGATTGAGAGAAATATGTACCACGCCCTTAGCGACAATATCGACAGGTGAAAGGATGATATCTTCACCACACTCCACTGGCAGCTTGCCGATCTTGGCGCAGGCAATCAAAAACTGAACCAAACGATTATCGGTGGCATTTTTCTGAAAGCGAGCAGAAACCGAGGCAGCAGAAACATTACCTGTTCGGTAGATAAAGCAATTTATCCTTCTGCCACAACTGCTTAATAATGTTTCGGCGTTGTACTTGGTCAGCTCGTAATGGTTCTGAAATTCCTGACCAATATCCAAATCATTCTCAGAAAAATCTTGCATCATGGTTTTTTTGTTGACACCACTGACCGCCAAGGTAGACATGTAGTGCACATCTTTACGACGATTTAACAAAGCAAGATCGATACAGTTCTGTACTGAATTCAGGTTGGTTTTGGCAAAGTCAGCCTCATCCCCCAGCAAACGAGTGTCTGCCGCAAAATGATAAATGGCATCAATCTGCTGTGATAACACCTCATACACCGTACTATTGAGACCAAATAATAGTTCAGCAATATCACCTGCATAGACCTTGATACGATGCTCAAACTGAGACAGCGATATATTGGGGAAGTAGTAATTAAAGCTGCTCGACAGCCTGCTCATGGCTGTCATGGCATCCTTGCTTCTGACCAGGCAATGCAATATGGTCTGCGTCGACTCCAACAGTTCCTTCAGGGCATAAGCGCCAATATAACCAGTGACACCTGTCATCAAGATATTGCTATAGACACGTCTTTCATAAGAAAGCAGTTTCTGGATCAACTTGCGTGGCGCATAGTTAATCATGCCTGTCCGCGTACCGCTTTCGGACATTAATATGGCTTGTGATTGTTCAATCCCAACCAAAGTGGCGACACTGTCTTTGACCTGCTGCATCACCTGTTGCATGACCTGTTTGTCGGTTTCTGTGGAGAAAGACACATCAAGGCATAAACAATCGTGCGTGATTTTTCCTGTCAGCTTAATCTCGTGTCCACGATGATTATCAGCATGTCTGCTATTACCAAATGAGTAAAGGCTTGGCTTTAAGCTCAACTCACCGCGCGTTTCAAAATCCGTATCACCCAGATAGTTGAAACAGATCGCACCCGACGATTGATATGAGCTTGAGGCTTCTGCACGCTGCAAACCAAAGCCAACACCTAAATGCGTGACCTGATTGAGCTGATGGTTAATGTCTTGTGAAATAGATGTAATACTTGGCTGGTCAAGATTAACAAACAGGGGATAAGTCGAGGTATGCCATCCCACCACCCTGCTAATGTCGATACTCTCATCAAAAGTCACACGTCCATGACTTTCTATTTCTACGGCAACCTGCTTTTGTTGATAACCATGGGATCGCAACGCATCCAGAAATGCAGACAACAACACCACATGCAGGGGTTCCTTTAGTACCTGTGATGCATTGTCCTGTAATTGTCTGGTTTCACTTTTGGGGAAACCCAGCCATAGTGTTGACGCTGCGCCTTCTGTATTACCGGCATTAAATGCAGGTGCAAAGTCATTAGTACGACTGGCTGTTGAGGCAAGCCACTCATCCTGAAAGCTTTCTTTAAAACTTTGTAGATGATGCAACCAGTCCCAGAATGTTGTAGTTGCAGGCACAACTTTGTCACTATTGCCTTGCAGGATATTGGTGTAATTACGATTGATTTGGGAACCAATGATATGCCAGGAGATTAAATCTACCGCTAAATGATGGCAGACAATTAGTACCATATCTTGTGATTTTTCGGACTTAAACAGATGCGCCCTGAACAACCTGCCATACTTTAAAGACAATGATTTATTCATTTCTTCCGCTACGGTTTCAATGTGGTACTGCACATTCTGTTCGTGGGTGGTTGAAATAAAAGTCACGCTCAGGTTTTCATCACAACCGCGGTGCTTCACCTTGCCTGTCAGCTTTTTTTCTTCATCGTAGAAAAATGCCGTCGACAAAATAGGATTATCTTTTATCAGCTGATCAATCGACTCATGTAACACATGGATATCGACATCCTTCTCGCCACACTGCAATAATACTGACTGGTTATAATGGTCGGGATAGCGCAAATTCTGGGCAAAGAACTCATGCTGTGCGGATGAGAACAGTGACGTTTCATACTGTCTTTTTTGATTACTTTGAGGAGCAGTGGTTTGCTTGTGTAGCTCACTGGATTGCACCAGTTTGATCAAGCCATTGATCGTTGGCTCTTTAAAGAAAGACAAGGCGGTCACGCGATGTCCCATATCTTGCAATTCTGAAATCAGCTGAATAGCACCCAGCGAGTCACCGCCAAGATCATAAAAATTACTATCACCATCAACCGCTTCAACAGGAATATCAAGGGCTTTTTCAAACAGCTGGCGAATGATCCCTTCCAACTGATCAGTGTCGTTTACTTGTTTTTCCCGTTTGCAGTGATCCAAATGCTCAATCATTGCATCCTTAAGATGCTTTAAGTTCTTTTTGCCATTTGGTGTGACTTCAAAGCGTTCAAACGCCAGCATCACTCTGGGAATCATATAATCTGGCAGTAACTGTTTCATTTGCTGCTTGATTTCCTCTACCGAGAAATCAGCTTGATTCGCCTGCACTGCTGCAACCAGACAGTTTTTCGGGCTGCGCTCGAGATAGAAAACAGCGGCATCGTCTACTTGATCCAGACTACGCATGACTGTTTCTATCTGCTCTAGCTCAACGCGGTAACCATTAATTTTTACCTGACGATCTAACCTGCCTAGAAAGTGGATGCAGCCTTCATCATTCACCCTGACCAAGTCACCCGTTTTATAAAAACGTAAGGTTTGTTGCAGCTGAGAGGCACTCAGATAAATAAATTTGTCTTGTGTATTACGATCATCATGGCGATAACCCAAAGTGACCGAAGGACCACTGACATACAGCTCGCCTGTCGCATTGCGCTGGTGCAACTCGCCATCTTCCGTACAGATATACAGTTGATTGCTGCCAAATGGATAGCCGATTGGTAAAGTATCACTGTCAATATTATTCAGTTGCTGTTGGTTCTGGACATGATATACCGTAATGCCAATGGTCGTTTCAGTCGGGCCATAATGGTTAAACAGCTTGCCAACATTGCCAGAGTCTAAAATCTCTTCTGCCAGTTCTTTGGGCAAAGTTTCTCCACCAAAGACCAAATACTCTAGAGGTGGTGTATGCTTTAGAAAAATAGCGCGCCAATGTGAAGGTGTAATTTTAATAAAGTCGATGCTGAATCGGTCACAATAGTCACGAAAAGCAATCGGGTCTTTGCGTGTACTCTCGTTCAGTAAGTGCAGACATCCACCAGTTATTAAAGATAAAAACAGCGAGGTGTTACCCAAGTCCGCCGCTAAGGTACTGACATGCGCAAAATTTAATGCTTCACTAACGGCAAGCTTTTCATTCACGGCTTGGCAATAGTGCGACAAATTGCCATAGGTGACCATCACCCCTTTAGGCTTACCCGTAGAACCTGAAGTAAACAATACATAAGCCACATCATCTGCCGATGGCGCAGTAAATGCGGTATATGGCGTATCATTTAACAGCAGTGTTTTATAAGTGATGGTCTTGATACCCAGTGCTTTAAATGCTTCAGCATGCTGGGTCTGACAGATAATAATATCTGCATCTAAAGACTTTATTTTTGTATAATTTTCATGCAGCAAACCTTCTTCTTCAACAAAGGTATAAGCATGGTTCGCCTTCAAAACCCCCAGCATCAGGCTAATGGCGTGAATATCACGCGTGGTATAAATACCCACCAGCAAGCTACGTTTGTTTGGTGACACAACCTGTGAATGTGCCAATAAATGGCCTAATAAATTGGAAGCAATGCGCGATGACAAATGCTCAAGTTCTTCATAACTGATGCTTTCACCTTGAGCCATAACCGCCGTATGGTGGGGAAAGCGCCTTGCATTTTCAAGAAGCTGTTCAACAATCACAATGATATCTCCATGTATCCAGCCCTGCTCAAACAAAACGCGGATAAATAACGTCCTTGCCTGTTTTCATGGAGGGCTATAAATCATGCTACAGAACGAGGGAGTGCAGCCACTGCCCCTACTATTTATGAATGGGCAGAATCAAAAGCCTGTTTGGTTTTTTCATGATTCATAAAGCCAGACCGTTTGAGTAAACTGGTGAGATTATGTATTGTGGTTTCGACATAACTTTTAGAATTCTGTAGATATGCTTCATTAGTATCGACAATCACCCGCTCTACTTCCTTAGGGGTTAGTCCACAACTCGCCAGCACGCGCTTTTCAAACTCGCGATCTGCATCATAAGCAAGATAATCATCCAGATACGCCGGTAACATGGCACCAATTACATCTTTGGTACTATCACTCAATCGTGCCCAGTGTTCTTTCATTAAGCGGGCAAAGTAGCTGGCATGATTGCCTTCATCTGAGACATGGTCTGTCAGTACGTTGGTAAATGACTGGGACATTTCCTTATCCCGACCAATGATGATCATGTCCTTGGTTAAAGTATGCTCTGCCAGCGTCACAGAAATAAGCTGGAAATCGTAATGAACCTCTTGTGGCAACAATTCAAAGGCACGTTTTACTGCATCAAGATTTCCATTGCTGTTAGGCACCTCCAATGGCTCAATCCCAGTAATTTTTTTCATTTGCAAGATATAGTCGAGTGCCACATGGGCGTGATAGCCCTCGTCAATCACAATACGCAATGCTGCCAGCTTGTCGACTTCGCTAAAGCCTTTGATAATGTTATTCACAATATTCAAGCTACAATCAATGACAAAGCGGGTTTCCAGCAGGCCAATTTCATACATGTAGCGGTAAGCCATTTGTGCAATCACATATTTGATTGTTGATTCACCTTGAGCCTGAACCAATGGGTGACTACTGATAATCACACGGGAAGTCGGGTAAACGTATTCGTTCTTGGCATTATCAGGCACATAATGGCGCTTGCTGTTCTTGACTGTCGCAGCGGCATACCACTTTTCAACAGTGGTCATAAAATCCTGGTAAGATGATTCAATAAAAGCATTCATTTTTAATATCTCTCATCAATAATGTCGCGTTAATTGGTTTATGAAAAAGGCTTACATGGCCGGCATGCAATCAATGGCTTTCTCTTCCTCGCTCAGCACCTCGCCAATGGCATCAGCCAAGGCATCAGCCAAGTCTTTTAAATGCTTGGTTGTATGAGCAGCAGTGATAAAAATAGGCTCTTCTAAGGAAGGCGCTAACAAAAAGCCTTTATCTAATAGTTTTTTATGAGTTTTGGTGTAGATGTCATATCGTTGTGTTTTGACATCGGCATAGCACGACATTGGCTCATTGCTGTTACGGAAGGCGATACCGCCCAAGCCTTTATAGTGAGTAAACAGAAACGGAATATTCTTTTGTTCAAAAGCTTCAGTAATATAGTTATAAAGAGCTTCTCCCTTATTCTTTAAATTCTCATAAAAGCCCTCTTCTTCCATCACCTCTAATGCCGCCAGTCCGGCAGCCATTGTCAACGGGTTGGCTGCAAATGTGCCGGATTGAAATACGTCACCACCGATTTTAACGTGAGACATGTACTTCTCTTTACCGGCATAGGCACCAATTGGAAGTCCACCACCAATAATCTTGCCGAAGGTCACCAAATCGGGTTCGATTTTCATGAGGTTGCAAACGCCGCCAAAACCAAACCTAAACCCTGTCACCACTTCATCAAAAATAAAAATGGATTGGTATTGGTCACACAAGCTTCTGATTTGTTGAAAAAAGCCATTCTTTGCAATGACAAAGCCCATGTTGGTGGCATACGGCTCTACAATGACTGCCGCAATGTGTTTACCATGCATTTGAAATAAACTTTTAAGCGACTCGTTATCGTTATATTCACACAACAAAACATCTTTGCTTAAATAATCAGAAATGCCTTTGGTCACACCTTTTGTATTGAATAATCTATCTGCAGGCGATGCCAACAATGCATCAGCATGACCGTGGTAAGAACCCACAAATTTAACAATTTTGTCACGACCTGTATGTGCCTTGGCAATACGAACCGTCGTCATTACAGCCTCTGTACCACTACATACAAATCTGATTTGATCCAATACAGGCGTACTTTTAAGAATTTTTTGAGCCAAACGGTATTCAAGCGGAGAGGTTAATCCTAATACTGTCCCCTGTTGAGCCTGATAAGTAATGGCTTGTACCACTTTTGGGTGTGCATGTCCCAGCAGATTTGCACCAAATGCACTTAAAAAATCGATGTAAGTATTACCATCCACATCAGTTACTGTTGCAGCATGCCCATTAGCAAGACAAATTGGATCACCACCAACCTGTCTAAACGCTCTCATTGGTGAGCTAACACCATCAGGAATATAATGAGTATTTTTATTAAACATCTCACGCGACAAATTAACATTACCTCTAATAACCATTTTTTTCTCCTTATTATTCAAATTCAAAAAATATTTTAATCCTGACATGAATTACATAAAATAAACACAACAAAATAATCACACCAGACACAAAAAATATAAACTTTATTTATTTAGTTTTTATTACACACAATATAAAATTAAAATAAATATCAATTTTAAATATAATTCAACAAATTACAATTAAAAATAATTTATAAAAACAAATTTTAATTCAATAATCGATTTAAATTAATTTATAAAATCAACGCCACACGATAATCACATCAAACACAAACACAAACACAAACACAAACAACATAAATTTTATTTATTTAATTTTTATTACGCACAATAGTTAATTAAAATAAATATAAAACAATTCAATAGATTACAATTAAAAATAATTTATAAAAACAAATTTTAGTTTAATAACCGATTAAAATTAGCGTATAAAATCAACAACAAACAATAATCACATCAGACACAAAAAATTCAGACACAAACAATATAGATTTTATTTATTTATTTTTTTAATACACACAACAGATAATTATAATAAATATAACTTTTAAATAAAATTCAACAAATTACAATTAAAAAATAATTTATGAAAGCAAATACCACAAGCTTATTAAAACAACCCAAGCTTAAAAACAACCAATAAAATACAATTCCAATAATAGAGATATTTAATAGGCACAATAGCTCATCACAATTAAATAAAACCATTAAAAAAAGTAGGTTGTTAAGATAATTTTGAAATCATATATATTTAGTTTTCCAACCATAACAACCCACAAGACTCAGGCTTATATTAAACCAAACCTTCAGCTTTTAGTGCCTCTTTGACCGCAACACGCGACGCAACACGACCCATATAATCCTGTAGGTTTTTAAACTCGCTTAAATCAAGGCCTACATGTCCAGCCCAATTAGTGACTGTAAATAAATAGGAATCAGCAATCGTAAAATCCTGCCCAGTCAGATAGCTTGATTGTTGTAACTTTGAATCAAGCCATTCATATTTTTTCTTCAGAATATCTGCATGTAGGTCTTTGCTTTTTTTGTCAAAGTTTGCATTGAATAATGGAGTGAATGATTTATGTAATTCTGATGTGACATAGTTCTGCCACTCATGTACTCTGTAACGGTCTATGGTCAATGGTGATGGATAAGCTGAGCTAGGACCAACAGATTCTGCAATGTATTGTGTGATGATTGGACCTTCGGTCAAAATTTCTCCATTTTTAAGTTCAAGTACAGGAACTTGTCCTCTTGGATTGATACTAAAAAAATTAACACCTGAATCAGTGGTATGGTTGGACAAATCCACTTTCTCCAACTGTACATTGGCATTCAATTCACGAATAATAATGTGTGGAGATAGGGAGCAAGCTCCTGGAGCATAGTACAGTTTCATAATGTGTGTCCTTATAGGTTCAATAAAGTACTTTTGTTATGTACTGAACTTAGTCTATTAGGTGTTTTAAATACTATAAATATCGTTATATTTAATTGAGTAGTTACATAAGGTAAATAATGTCACGGCATTTCGATAAATTACGATTAAGCAGTATTGAGCTTTTTTGTTTGGCTGTTGAACAGGAGAGCTTTACTGTCGCAGCCAATGTGGCAGGTTTAACGCCTGCTGCCGTGAGTAGATCAATTGCCCGGCTTGAAGCCCGTTTGGGCGTTCAGCTATTTGTTCGCACAACCAGAAAAATCAGCCTAACCGAAAGCGGACAAACGTACTATGATACCTGTCGTCAGGCGATTGAAGAAATTGTACAAACAGAATATCAAATTACAGCACAGCAACAACGTCCCTCTGGTACATTGAGAATTAGCCTACCTACATCATATGCACATTTTAGAGTTCTACCCTTACTGGCAGAATTCAACATGCTGTATCCAGATATAAAAATTGAGGTTCATGTCAGTAATCAGAATGTGGATTTTATTAGTGAAAATTATGATCTCGTGATTAGGGCACGAGTCCAAAAAGATTCATCATTTATTGCAAGAGTATTAGAAGATGCAACAATGGTCGTGGTTGCTTCTCCGCCTTATCTGGCGAAATATGGTACTCCACTGACTCTTGCCAATTTATCTAGTCATGAATGTATTCAATTTATTTTGCCAAGTAATGGGCAATGCGTTCCTTGGACTTTCAATGTCGATGAACAATCCGTAATAATGATGACGCAAGGACGAATCCATACTTCTGGGGATATTCTCGCCTCTATCACATTAGCCAAGCATGATGCAGGCTTGCTACAGACCTATCGTTTTTTAGTTGAAAACGACATTAAAGCAGGCACACTCGTTGAGGTTTTACAACCCTTTGCGGGGACATCCAGACCTTTTTCTATTATTTTCCCTTCAAATCAGCATATGCCGCATCGCACACGCGTATTGATTGATTTTCTCATTAAAAGAATCAGAGATAAGCACTTAGCATAACAAGTGCTATCTCCCCCCTTAAAGAGATATTACTTGTCTTGAATCATATGAAGTAATGTCAAAAGACATGATTGGTAATTTTTTACCTAATAAGGAAAAAACGATACTTTCTGTAGTCGCCTCAGCAATATTGGTCCACACCACTCTTGAACCATCCATATCCTGAGTGCTATTCAAATCATGATAATTTAGTTGTCGGATTAACTGGGCAGTAACTGCAACAGAAGGATCGATAATGGTCACACCTGCACCCATAATGTCCTGAATAGTATGTTGCACGAATGGGTAGTGCGTGCAGCCCAAAACAATGGTGTCGACCTGTACTGCCATTAATGGCTCTAAAAGTGCTGTCAGGTACAACCGCATTTCATGACTGTTCACCTGCCCGCTCTCAACACGGTCAGCCAGCCCGATACAAGGGATCAATAAAATTTCAATCCCTTGTCCGTATTCAGCAACCAGCCGACTTACATTCCCCCCCTTTAGAGTCAATGCTGTTGCAAGCACTGCTATCTTTTTGCTGGTGGTCAAATTGACGGCAGGCTTGATTGCGGGTTCAATGGCAATAATTGGAATGCCAAACGAAGACCGAAGCTGATCAATTGCTACAGCTGTGATCGTATTACAGGCGATCACCACCACTTTACACCCAGCCTGGTAGATCAGCGTTTTAATCAAATCTTTTGATCTAGACAATACCCATGAACTGGTTTTGTCACCATACGGTACATTTGCTGAGTCAGCTAAATAAACAATATTCTCGTAAGGTAATTGATCACAAATATACCTAAATAGGGAAAGTCCTCCCAAACCTGAATCAATGACTCCGATGGAATTGTTTTTCTGGAGCACATCTACCTCTATCTAGATTCATTTTAATTTTGAGTAAAATATAAAGTATGTGAAGTGGCGCGTCAAATAAGTATTAGATAATGAGCAGTGCAGAGACGTAATGATCCGATATGGGTAATATTCTGTCGAGGACAAAAGCAAAGAATATTATTGGCAAGAGCATTGTATAGAAAACCTAAAATTCTATTTCTGGGATGAGGTAACTAGCCATTTAGACATCATTAAGGAGAAAGAAATTAACCAGATGATTAAGTCACTCAACATCACTAGAATCATTATCGCTCACCGTCCAGAGTCGATTTCTTCTCTAGATCGTATCACTGCTTTAAATAATGGACGTATTGTGAGTGATCA
The DNA here is from genome assembly GCF_059515865.1 of Acinetobacter sp. CY73. NCBI lineage: Bacteria > Pseudomonadati > Pseudomonadota > Gammaproteobacteria > Moraxellales > Moraxellaceae > Acinetobacter > Acinetobacter sp. CY73. The sequence goes on from NZ_JCAKMZ010000017.1 coordinate 16,047, forward strand.
AATGTTCCAGTGTTTATAATTGCTATCAAATTTAATCTAGAAAATATTTAATAGTAAATATTAGTGTTTAGCTTTAAACAAGTTCGATTCTATCCATTTAAGCAAAGCGATATAGCACGAACAGGAGTAACTGGTATGGTAGGAATAGGAATAGGAATAGGAATAGGAATAGGAATAGGAATAGGAATAGGAATAGGAATAGGTGGTATATTTATGCAGGAATATGCAATAGCTTCCTTAAATATTTTAAAGCTTGAATATACGCTTATAATTATATACATAAAAAAGGCCCCAAAGGGCTTTTTTATGTATTCGCTAGTGTCTTCCTATACCAGTTTAAAATTTCTTGTGTATCATAATAAACTCCTGCTTGGCGAGCACTACCACTCTTAATTGGTTTCGGAAAATCATCATCAGCAATAGAAATTTTTCTCAATTGGTTAAGCGAAATACTCAACAATTTGCAAACATCTTTTTTAGTCACTCGCAGTGGTACAAATCCTACATTCATATTTTGATTAAGATTTTGATGTATTTCGAAGGGAGGCATTAACCCGTCCTTAATTGTTAACTCAAATGCAAACTTAACACCACTCTCAAAAAATCTCTGTGTGTGGTTAAAAAAATGCGAGAAGAAACAAATAAGTTCATATTTCAACCCAAAATACTGTTTTAAAATTTCCGCTTCCCACAAGTTTGATCAAGATAATCAGACCAATACTGCATAATTCCATACCTTTCTCGTAAGTGAGCTCCTTTATCGTACGCCCCTTTAACTCCTGATTTAAGATGGGCTAGAGCTGCCTCGATCACTTGTTCACGATCACTGTAATGATCATTTAAATGTGTAGAAGCAATATGTCGAAAACCATGTGGATTTTGCTTACCAAAGTACCCCATCCTATTTAATGCAGCATTAAATGTGAGGTGGAAATCGATTTATTTACACTATCACGCGAAGTAAATAGAAATTCGCTTTCACGTTTAGAAGTTGCTTGTAAAGTCTTTAATAATTTTATCGATTGAGTTGAAAGTGGAATTCCATGCTCAATCCCTCTTTTCATTATTGAACCGGGTCTAATCCAAACTCAATCCTCAAAATCAAATTGTTCCCATTTTGCTTGTCGCAGCTCACCTGGTCTTGGAAACATATGAATCAATAACTCTAAACCAATGCTAATTTCTTCCGAACGGTATCCCCTTATTTTTCAACCATTTCAGGAAGATCTTTTAAATGGATATGTTTCATACATCCTGGATTTGATTTGTCTAAAAACTTCTGAATACCAAGTAGAGGGTTATACTTAATTTCATCTTTAAAAACAGCTAGATCATAAGCATTACGACAATATGAAATTAATTTTTCGATTCGATTAAAAATCTTTAATTTACGTTGTTTGGTTTGAAAAAATTCAAGCCATTCTTTAGAAGTTATATTCTTGTATCTACGTTGACCAAAAATAGGAAGTAAGTGTTTCTCAATAGATTGAACCTCCTTCTTGAATGTTAGGGGATCCCATGTACTTTTCTTAATATCAATCCAATCACGCATTAAATGCTCGAATAACTCATTTTCTTCTCGTATAGATCATTTTAACCGTTCTGTACGAGTAACAATTTGAAGTTCACCCGACTGATATTTTAATGCTTGTGAACGAGCAACTTTAACTGGGACCTCTGGATAAGAACCTAAACCTACCCATGTCCATTTACCTTCACTATTCTTCAGACGAAGTTGCCATGACTTTTTACCTGAAATTTGAACTTTCATATAAAGTCCAGAAATATCTGCAATTCGACACTCTCTACCTTTTGCTTTAAAAGCAACATATGCAACATCTGTTAAAGGTTTATTTATAGTCATAACTATTTGTTTACCTAGCATTTATATTAAATCTGTATCCTGAGTTATAGTTTTATTTCAGGATACATGCAAGGATACAAATGAGCGGTTTCTATATGTGTGTATATGAGTTTATTTTATACATTAAAAAACCCTTAACTCTATTAGAATTAAGGGTTTAGATATCATATGAGTGCATATGATTATAAAATTTGGTGGGCCCACACAGACTTGAACTGTGGACCAACGGATTATGAGTCCGTTAGTATAAAGTTTAAAAATCAAAAAGATATAAAAATTAGATCAATAATATCATATATTTATTTATTTTACGAAGTTTACTATTCACTCTTTTTGTAGATTAATATATATTGATTTTGCTTACTACTTGCTTACCAGACGCTTACTAAAATGAAGCTAACAAAACCCGCTATTGATAAAATTGATTGTTCAGACCAAACTAAACCAACTTTCTTTTGGGATGAGAGAACACCTGGATTTGGTGTTAAAGTTACACCTAAAAATAATAAAAGCTACATTTTCCAAGGTCGTATTGGTCTTCAAAACCGTCGTATCAAAATTGGTGACGTTGATATATGGAAATTAGATGACGCTCGTAAGTATGCACAAGAATTGGCTATTATGTGTCACAAAGGGATTGACCCATTGATCGAGCGTAAGAAAGCTTTAGCTGATAATAAAGAACTGCTAAAACAAGAGAAACGCAAGACGATTAAATTTAAAGATGTATGGTTGGAATATTTAAAAGCAAGACAACCTAATTGGCGACCAAGAAGTTATCAGGACCATATCGAATTATCTCGAGGTGGTTACGATCTTGAAAAAAATACTGTTTATACCAGTCAACCCATTTATCAACTGTTTGAATACAAACTTTCTGAATTAACTGCAGATGTATTTTGCGATTGGCTTGATCACAATGACTTCCGTCCAACAACATCAGCTAAAGCATACCGACTTACACGAGCTTTCCTGAATTGGTGTGAGGAACACGATGATTACGAAAACTTAGTGCCTTCAAAATCATATAATGCTAAGAAAGTTAAAGATAAAGTCCCTTCCCCCAAAGCCAAAAATGATTGTTTGATGAAACAGCACCTAAAACCATGGTTTGAAGAGGTAAATAAGTTAACTAGTAGAAAAATTGCGATTTTTTTTATATGTAGTTTAATCACCGGTTGCAGAAAGAATGAGCTGCTTTCATTAAAATGGACAGATGTCGATTTTCGTTGGAAAACAGCAAAAGTAAGAGATAAAATTGAAGATGAAGGTCGCCTAATTCCTCTGACTACATATGTTGAAAGCCTACTTTTAGAACTAAGGAAAAATTCCGATTCTAAATTCATATTTAGCAGTAAGAGCGCTAAATGTGGCCATATTGTTAATCCTTACGATAGCTTAGAGAAAATTTGTAAAAAACTAAATATTGGACTTACTCCCCATGGATTAAGAAGGTCGTATAAAACGTTAGCCATATGGGCAAAAATCAATGAAGGATCTTTAGCACAAATATCAGGTCATAAACCAAGCGCATTAGTTGAAAGACACTATATAGTAAGGCCTATGGATATGCTTCGGGAAACGCTACAAGAATATGAGGATTGGATTTTGAATTGTGTTAGAGGTGGCGTCAATTGAACTGTATTAGCCGCAATAACTTCCGATTATTTTAATTAACCCGAATCATGGATAAACCTATTTTTACATTGTTGTAAATTGAGGCTTATTTTGATGACAGATTTGATAAGCACATAACGATGCATAAATCCCTGTAAAATAACGTGAAATGTAACGATGGCGACTGCTTACTAGACCGTATTGTTGCTCCAATAAGCTAAAAATCCTCTCTATTTTATTACGCTGTTTCAGTATGAACTCATGCTCCCATGATAGTTAATCTGGTCGCATATTCTTGCGATGATAGGTAGTTAATTCGATATCTTGCTTTGAGAATTTATCTTTTATAATTTCACTGATGTTGCCTCGATCGCCAAACATCTTATCACCATAGCTGTGAGCTTGCTTAGGCAGAATCTTTTTATCTGAGGTATGGCCATTTGAGAGTCTAATCTGAATAACTTTTCCCTTAGCATCCACTAACACATGCAATTTGCATACATAGAACCAACCCATGGAGCTTTTTCCTCGTATGGTAATCTGTTTTGAAGATTTATGACTTTAAACACGTTGATTTTTACATACTGGCAAAGTTGTAGAGTTGACCCAAGTACATTTTGTTTGAGTCTTGGTAGTGAGAGAAATATGCAATGCTTAAAGTGCGAGTTGATGCTGATTGATCAAATAAATCATCCGCTGATAGGATGATAATGCTTTAAAAAAAAGCTTGGATTAGAAGCCCTTTATCATTCCATAAAATGCTATGAAATGATGAAGTTGAGATCTTTTGTGTCAAATAGCAATAAAGGCGATTTCAGACAAGCATAGAACACCAAATCTCTGTCTGAACTTCGGATTTTATTGTTTTAAAGATTGCCAATAGAAGGCTTCATTTTTCTGAAAAAAATCGTCAATCGTACAGCATAAAGTTGTAAGCTCGAACATAGGATGGCTGGTTGAATAGTTTGTGTAGTAATTCACTTATCACCTCAGTCATCTTTTTTTCAACTAAATTTCTACTACTTGATTAGGATTAATTATTTTCCTTACATAAGTTTGACCAGCTTAGCCACTGAATAAAGTACACTCTTTAAAACTTCTGGATTTCCGTAACTTTTAGAGTGCTCATAGCCATTAATGAGAAATACTTGTTTAGCAGATCCACGATCTACATCGGCAGCGGACTGATTACATACCGTTCCATCACCATATCCTGTAATTGGGTTAGGCTTAATGTTTAGCTTAAATACAACATCTGATTTTCCCTTTCGTGAAATTCGCCGTTCACCATCTTTTTTAAACAAGTCCTCACTTTCATCAGCGTTCATAACGATGGTTGGTAATTTCGTGCGGCCAGTAATTGGATCAACCGTTTGCTCACCTACTTCGGAAACACTCATTCCTTGATACGCAATTAGGTCATCTGGAGTTTCAATTTCGATTTGCTGATCCGTTTCCCATACAACCTCATTAAAAGCTAAATGCTTGGGATCGTTACCGTAATGTGCAAAAGTATTAGCATGGTAGCTATCGGCAATCTTACTTTGGAACTTATCGACTATATCAATTGTATCGAGAATTTTATTGCTTAATACTTCATCACGGCTTAAATCTGCCTTATCTTCAGATGGCACACCGCCTATACCAACAACACTACCTGTACCAGCAGGGGGCGTATTATTTGTTTGCTTTGCGATTGACGCATTCGGATCTAAGAAGTCCAGATTAATCATTCTCCACCAGCTTGTCTGATCACCATAAATTTCCTCAAATGGATCATTTTGAGGTAATGTTGCGACAATTTTTTCGCCACGCATATTACGAGCAATGAGACGTAACCACGGTTTAATTTTTGTCTTGGGTGCGGATTCATGTGTCGTCATAAAGTTGGTAAAGGGTAATAGAGACATTCCTCCCGGTGAATTAGCCAACACAGGGGTAAGTTTTTCAGAAGATGCACCAAAAACATACTTTGCAATTGCATCAATACCACTGCCTGTTGTTTTAAAGCCGTCCCATCCTGTTGCTAGGCGTTTATAGACGGTTGGGGCTCCAGAGGCAGGCATAACACCATGCACGACACCCAAAATATCTGATGAGACACTTCCTTTATTGATAAGCGCTCTTGCGACTAAGCCGCCCATAGAATGGGTAACGACTATAAATTTTTTAAAAGTGGCTTTTGGAAATTCTTTAGCAACTTGCGCTTTAATTTTGCCACTCATGTTTTGAGCAATTAAATTTGCCGAAATACTATTGTCTTGGAGCCAGTTATAACCTTCAGCGAAAACAGGGAATGCATAATCTGCTAAATTCTCAAATTCATCCTTGGTAAGCATTTCAAAGGCTTTTGTTGGGTTCCAAGCGTTAGCAACTTTAGATGGATCAGTGTTGCCTTCAAAACTTGTAAAGAAACGCCAAGGCTCTGTACCTATGAAATCGTTAGTTTCGAAATCAGGAAGACTGGTCGTATTAGGGGCTGCTATTAGCCCCTTGTTTAGATAGCGCTCCATAAAGAGTAAGCCTTCTCCATACCCTTCCCACCAGACAGAACCCCATCCACGAGCACGAGCAATTTCCTCTGTAATCCCTGCTTTATCTTTTTTGCCAATTTTAATATCACCAGTGTCACTGACCACGGTGTTATCGGGATCAAGTTCTTTTTGGCGGTCTTTCGCTGAACGAAAAACAGCTCCATCAAATGCCGACCATGCTCCAGTGAGTATTCCATTTGCAGGGAACCAGACCTTTATTCCGTCTTTGGACATTACATTTGAACCCATAATTCCCGGTATAAAAACAATTGGGATAACAAACTTTGGTCCAATCGTTGCATTAGCTAAAGTTTCATTGGTGCTAGGTGTCGTTGTTGAGGTGAATACATCACCTTTACTTTCTAATGAATCTCGTTCAATAACCATTTTTATACCTAGAATTTTCTTATTGTATTGAGTATTTGCTCATAAGCTTTTATTGATTCTTTTTCATTGAGACTAGATGTTTCGATGTTATTACCATCGAATCCAGAATCAAAGTCGAACATGACTGCAGGATCTAAAGCATTTTTAGCTGTGCCATTGTGCTCCCAAGTCGCAATTACACCGTTTTGTCCTTTCATTGGCGCTGTGCTTATCCACTCCAGGCCCTTTAACTTATCGCCACCAGTTTGTTGTTTCTCCCCTTTTCTGATGGTCTTATAAGAAGTCTTGGTAACATGGTACACACCCTCTTTTTTAAGATTCTTTTCAGTGCGGGTAATAAGATCGGGCAACTGGTTCGCTACAGCATCCACTTGCATTGAAATTCTGACAGACGGATGAGCTTTATCTAAGAATGCAATGGTATGAGTGCTGCTTCTGAATTTAGATCCATTATCCTTGATAAATCCATTGGCAATACAAACCCCTTTTTCTTTCGGAATAGAATTACTAGTTCGTGCGCTTAAGCCTGCAATAATATAATCAAGTTCGTCTAAGACAACTTGTTGCTTTTCAGGAAGAAATGGGACTTTCAGCTCAAACAATACGTTACGGTCTAGGACTAAGGCATACATTTGCAACGATGCCCCTTTGATACGTCCAGCTTTAGCAGCAAAAATCTGAACTGTTTTAGATCCTACTTTCTTTTCAGGAGGATTGAGAACTATGGTTGAAACACTATTGGTATAGTCTTGAACCAAATCTTTATAGGCATTTTTTAGATCTGAAGCATTGGCCCCAACTCTGCTTTCAATAATAAAAGAATTAAATTTGTCACCCCCAGCAAAAGGTTGCGCCGTGTTAGGGATTTTAATGGTGTAACGTCCAGCACACCAATCTTTAGCGTTTTTCATATCCATCATTATATTTGTACTCTCTGACCCATTTTTAGCGTGGGAGCAACCTGAACCAAAAGTCATGGCAGTCAATAAGACAAGTTTCATACTGGTTTTCATTGCTTTATTCCCTTCTTGTAAATTCTTAAACATTAATTTTCTAAGATCTCTAGAATCACTTTGCCCATGGACAGAGACGTAGCCTTCTGCGTTTTACCTTCAGCATCGGTTACACCAGTAATAACTTTTCCATCAGCAGTCGTCATTTTATATTTTGTATTCGGCATAGCTTTGCCCGCACGGTTACGCACGATATATTGCTCATCGTAATCCATCTGCATTTTTGGCATATCCGCAAGATCACTTGAAAGTGAAGCCCCTTTCATCGTTACAACTTGCCCAGCTTTGAGCGAGATCTTACCCGGACAAACGATGTCGATGTTGCCACCTTCCATCTTGATATACCCACCGCCAGCTGTAATAAGCACACCCTTACCGCTTTCCACTTTCACAAAATCATTCACGGCGTATACGTGCATCATTTCTTGTGAAGAAATGGTCATTTTGTCGTCCTGAGCTTGGATTTCAACCGCACCTTTGCCAGCTTTCATCTTTATCCCGGCACTCTTGGCAAAAATACTGATTTTTTCCAATGCATTGGCAAGGAAGTTGCGGCCTGCAAACATTTGGACGCTACTTGGGGTACTCAAGTCGATATTGTCTTGTGCTTGTGTGACCACACCCTTGTTACTATCAATCAAAATAGCATCTGTCGCATGTGCGACTAGTAAAGGGGTGTCCCCATCTTGCCAGCCTTCAACTTCTTCGCTGAGCCGTGTTTGCTGGTCCAATTCAGGCTCATCCACTTCATGCCCAGTTGCGGCTTTCTGAATCGCTTCATTGGTCCCCTTGGTCGTCTTAAGATTGGAAATCACCTCAGAACGATCCAGATGAGCCCCTTTTGCATCTTTTGCCCCTTGGGTGGTGATCAGTACACCTTTAGCCCCACGAATGGCTCCAAACGCATCTGAGCGCAATTCAAAGCCCTCACCTCGCCCATCGCTTGTTTCTAATTCTTTTGGATGACTAATGTTCCCTAGATTAAGTTGAGTTGCTTCATGGCTACTGTGGAGCTGAGCACTGATTTGATTGGTCGTATCATCAAACCTAAGCTGGTTAAATCCTTCGCCATTAAATTCTTTACTGCGTATACCACTTAAGCGCCGTGTATCTGGCAATTGACCCTTTACATCAAACTTGGTCGGACTCCGTTGGGCTTCGTGTATACGACCAGTCACAAATGGACGATCAACATTACCGTCAAAGAAATCAATCACCACGATCTCATCCTTACGTGGAAGGAACCGAGCACCATAGCCCTCACCAGCCCACGGCGTTAGAACATCCACCCAAGCTGAGTCGGTATCGCTGTCGTTTGCACCAGCACCACCGTCATGTGAATGATCTTCAGATCGGGTAAATAAAAACCGAACCTTGATGCGGCCCCATTCATCGACCAGTACTTCTTCGCCGTCTGTAGTCACTCTGGCACGTTGTACATACGCAATCGGGCGATTTGTTAATGGATCATATTCAGGAACAATGGCGATATTCTTACGCACCAGTTCAAGTTCATTGGCTTGACGTTCTTGTTCACTGTCTTTGGATGTTTCCCAATGACTTAAAGTGAGCAGCTTGTTCACCTGGTCCAGAATATCTTTAGGTAAGTTATTCTGGTTATAAAAACGCTTGCTGAGAATAATGAATTCTTTATCGCTACCACCGTGGTTTTTATCCAGTTCAGGATGATCACTTAATTCAAACCAATATCCCACTTGGGTATCACGGACACTACTGGTTGCTTTGAAGAACTTGGATTTCAACGCCTGATATTGATTGAGTTGCTTGTTTAACTTCTCTATCTGATTGTTGCTGGAAGCCGTGGCTTGATCTTCACCTTTGAGATCATTGATCCATGCTGGTGATATAGTCCAAGCCTGTTCGAGACTTAAGCTCACATTGTCACGCTGATCACTGTGTTTGTGCGAGCTGATGACGGAACCACTGGCATCTTCTTGACTCAAACTATCTGCTTGCCAGCGTTGTACATGAATCGCTGTGGAGTTCAGGCTACGTTGGGCAATAAGATTGGTGATGCTGTCATATTTTTCAGTGGCATTCGTGCGGTGATAACGTATAGATCCACGTTGCAACGATTTGAGATGCGTATTGTCATCAATCAGACGTAATTTTTGAGGTTCGATCGACTGATGATTATTGAGTACCAGATATTTGTTTTCATCGACCAGCCAATTAACACCTTCTTCCCGGAGCAATCTAGTCAAATAGTCATAATCAGATTCATTCGACTGCATTGAAAATGGTCGTACATCATAAGACTTCGATAATCCACCAAGATCCAGCTTTAAACTCGCTGCAAACAGAGCACTTTTAGATTGCCATTCCTGAAAGATCACTTCAAAGATCTCAATTGCCGTCTTATTCATAAACACCCGGCTATTACGCCGTTTGTGCCATAAACTCGTTGGATCTTGAAGCGTTAACCGATACAGCGTGAATGCCCCATCAGATTGACCTTGAGAGGCACCTGTAATTATTCCAGTCGTTCTAAACAGTTGCCCTGAATCGGTCACTTGATCTATTGCAACTTGAGAACCAATAAACTGTTTGAGCTCTATAAAAGGATTGGTCGAAAGACAAATGAGTTCAGCAGATAAGCCTTCATTGACGCCATGATAGCCATCAATACGCTGTAGCATAATCTGAGAGTTGAGTTGAGAATTTGAAAATTGAGCGCTAATGGCACGTTTTTGTGTTCCGAAGCCTAACTTATCTAAAATGCCAAAAATATTATCTAACATTATTATTATGACCTTATTATTATGACCTTATTATTATGACCTTATTATTATGACCTTATTATTCATTAGAAAAGTTTAACAGAATGAGTATTTTCGCTCAAACATTATTCAATTGTATTTTGTTTCAGTTCAGTTAAAAGCTTTTTGTAGAATTTTACAACATACCGCCCAATGCCATATTTTTTTTGAATTTTTTCAATACTCAGTGTTGTTAAGTCATGTTGATGTTCAAGTACCCATGCTTTTTTTTGATCTTGTTTAGTGATACCTAAAAAATTTCTTAAAATCATCCTATTTGTTACGATGTATTTTTCATTTCGATCAAGTATTTGGGCAATTTCAGGTATGGTTAAATGGAGATCAAGTAAAATCTTTTGATTCTGCAAACGCCACGTTTGAACCATATCATTATGACGAGGTAAATTTAGCAACGTTTTTAACTGTTTCTTTTTTCCAGATACTTGTTTAGGGGAAATCCCTAATTTTTGTACTAACTCTTCTTTTTTCAGTGTAACGTCTTGTAAAAGAGATTGATTGGAAAGTAACCAGGCTTGATTTTGTTCTTGTATTTTAGGGATCTTTAAAAGTTCTCGCAATTTGGCTTTAGCTCGTAAAATCTGACCACTGGTTTTTTGAAAATGCTCTGCCAGTTCCGCAACAGATTTACCTTGGTTTAAGAGTACGTCCTGATTTTCCATAAGCCATTGCAAGTTATCTTTTTTATTTTGTTGAAATTTTTCAGAAAAACTTAAACCCCCTAATTCTTCTTGTATGCGGTTATAGGCCTTTTTTGCAATGAAGATGCTAATGTTATATTCAGATGCGATCTCCTTCATCGACATGTTGATCATTTTAGGTTTATTTTCGATAAACCACTGTTCTTTAACAGCATCTGATTCTTTTTTTCTTTTTACTTTATTTGCTGGAATATTGATCAGCTCAGCCAGCCATTTTTTATGTTGGTAAACTTGACTTCGATTTAAGCCATATTTTTTTTTAATGTTTGTAGACTGTCATGTAAAAGTTCATCTTTATGTTCTAGCAACCATTGGTTATTGCGATAAATGAACTTATTTTGAATATCAAGTTTCCGTCTGAATTTAGCGACAACACTGTTGCTTAAACCAAGTTTCTGCACAGACTTAGTAATTGAACTTGTTTTAATAAAATCAGCAATTTCAGCGGTCAAAATATATGAAAACTGACCACCTATGCCATCTCGGGGTGTTAGTGAATATGGCCAGCCTTGATAGATCGTAATGCCTGCTAAAGATTTTTCTTCTTTATAAACATCCCAGTCTTCACCGTTCCAATCCTGTATAATTTTTATTTTAAAAAGTTTATATTTTCCTATTTGTTTTTATCTCTACTCACATCATCTCATTTTTAACGTTAATTTTTTTGAATCTTATTTAAGCTACAGAGTAATGAAAATATCAATAAGTCTATAAGATGAAAATTTGTTTAAAACCTCATCCCACTTTAACTCAGTCTATCCCGTTTAGTCCCATTAATAGTTAAATTATTGTACTGGTATGTCAGGAACAAGAATGACTGGTACAGTCATTCAAGAATACGCAGCCAAGAGAAGTTTATTTTTTTGTTTTTAATCTATTTCCATATACAAATATATGAACTAAAGATTACTACTGTAATCTTTAGTTACGTAAGTGTCCGCTAGCGAATCCATTTAAATACAAGCTAGTACAATTAAAGAATTAACAAATCTTTCTCGATGTCACTTTCCGCACTCATTTCAGATTCGGCATCTACCCACACTTTGTGTTCTACATCTTGAGTTAAGCTACTCATTCCATGTGTAGGTTTTATACCCATTGCATCAAGTTTTTCCTTTAATGACATAATCATATTTTCACGTTCAATGGACCAACTCGATGCAAAGCATCTCCAGAATGTCCATCCTGCGCGTTCTAAAGCACGTTGACGAGTCATGTCATCATGCCATTGTTCTGGCCCATGATAGCTATCACCATCACATTCCACAGCCAAACGCTGATCACCATCTGACTCAACGACTAAATCGATTCGATAGCTTCCAACCTTAACCTGTGGAGTAACTGTGTAACCCATTTCATGGAGTGTCGTAAATACAGATTTTTCAAACTCCGATTCACACAAGTCTAATTTTGCTTCAAATGATGCTTTTTGATCTTCTTGCAAATCATAAAAATGATTGAGTAAATTCAGCCTTAGATCTTTTGGAGATATATGATCACGACTCACGGAATGGACGAGATACATCCGTTCACGAGCACGGCTTGCAGCCACGTTAAATCTCTGTTCATGATCGGATCGACTCAAAGCATGACAATTCTGAGGATCTGCTACCATAGATAAGAAAATAATATCTCTTTCTGCACCCTGAAATGCTGAAGCATCCCCACAAGCAAATTGAACTTGGGTAAGAGTACCTGCACCAAATTCATTCAAAGCTTCTGATTGAATGAACTCAGCCTGCGCCGGTCCCAACAATGAGATCACACCGATTGATCTATTTGCGTATCGTTCATCTTTAAGAAGAAGTTTCATTTCCTCAATAATTGCTTTCGCTTCTATTCGATTAATATGTTTGCTATTTTTAGATTCTCTATACCCCTGCGGTGTATAAATTGCGACTAAAGCTGGACTTAACTGCTCAGATTTCTTCGATAATCGCATTGGCTTAATACGGTTACCATAAAAGTTTTTATTGCTGTAACTAATGATCGCAGGATGACAGCGGAAATGCTCTAGAAGCATCACACTTGACTCATAGATAGAAGAAGCCATGTCGTATAAAGACATATCTGGTGTTAAATATGCAGCATGTGGCTGACCATGTAGATAACGATTTCTTAATACATCAATTTGAGCACTTGCTAGACCGACATTACTCGGAGAAACTTGTTTATTATCCCCCACTACTAATAATTTTTTAGCACGCATTAAAACAGGTAATACGTCAATTGATGATTGTGATGCCTCATCCACAATCACTAAGTCAAAGAGGCCTAATTCAGCAGGCATAGATTCAGATACCTGAAGATGTGACATGACCCAGCAAGGAATAGCTGCTGTTGCCTCTTTAAGGGCTACTTGAGCATCTTTTCTATAACGTGGAGCATTCTTACCTGTCCCTTTTCCATAGTGTTGTACAGCAATTTTATAACGCTGTAATGCAACTAAAATTTTGTCTGAGGCATTTTCCTTTAATGCCAGCCATGTCTTGTTTGCTGCCAATTGAGCGTAATTTTGAGATAGATTCTTCTCGTGAATACGACGGCGCTCATACAAATTTTCAATTTGACCTGTATTACTGATGGCCATTACAAAAATCTCAAGACGTTTCCACTCCCAAGCCTCTAGCAGTGTATTACGTAATACAGGATCCTCAATTTCTTCAGCGTACGGAATTTCAAGAATGTCTTTACTAACAATCAAAGCATTTGTTTTACTCAATCTAATACTGGCGGATTTAACTCTTTCAAAATCTTCAGTTAGATCTTTTAAATGTGATAATTTTTTTAATAGATCAGCATACTCTCCAAGTTCACTTTCATATAATGAATTGGAATCAATCTGAGATACAATTTTTTGTAACTGATTTGATATCTTATTACCAAACTCTGATAAATAAAGGATTTGATCAGCCAGTTGTTGTTGATAGACTTCTAAATTAAATATTTTTAATTTCTGCCCTAACAATTGAATTAAGTCATCAATATTTTTAGGTAATCCGTAGAAATCAAAAGATTTAGCTCTCTTAAAAACTTTTAGATAATTCGCATTAAATAAATCCAAATATTTATTTTTTAAATCTAGGCATTTTTGGGTTCTACTGATGAGCTGGGTGAACTCTTTTAATATTTCATCGATATTACGATTATTTAACTCAATTAAAGGAATGTCTAATTGTGCGGCAATACTATTCCATTTGCTCATAAAGACGTTAAGAGTCTGCCTTCTATCAAGATATTCTTTAAGTCTTTTCCATTCATCCGATGTATCAGGATATTTTCCAGAAACTTTAATTGACTTAAAAAGGTCTTGTAACTCAGCAGTACCAAAATGATACCAATTAAATGGCTTACCTGTATCAACAGCACGTTGAACAGCTTGATATTCTTTTGAGTTTGGTTGTATCTCAAAATTCAGCTCTATAGGATCAATTAGTAGCGTTTTCCTGTATTCCAATAAAGGCTGAACTTCTTGAATAAGGTTACTATAGATATCAAGTTCCATAGCCTTATCTTCTGCATTTATCTTCTTGAAATAGCTCAATAACCATGGTTCTGCATGATCAAGAACAAAGTTTAGATCTTCTAGATAAATCTTTAACCAATCTCTTAGCTCATTAATTTCTGATTCAGAAATAGTTTCCTTGAAATTATGTAGGTCATTTTGCTTTAAGAATTCCTCAATCTCATCTTTTTCTTTTAAGAACTCACTTAATTTCTTCAGACTCGCCGAATCTAACAGCTTTTCAGGAGCTGGCAGAGGACCATAATTTATGTATGGTAAATCTGTACCGATTTTCTTTCTTGAGTCTCTCAATTGAATCAACTCAATCTGGGAAAAAGGAAACTGGTCTTTTTCCTCCAAAGTTAATTGGTCGGTAAACCATTCGTAAGATACCCTACTTTCTAATACCGTTTTCACGATATCCATAGGTAATTTTTTATTACCATCTACCTCAATATTCTGATAATGCTTTTCTGCAAAGTTATATATTTCTCGATCAATCAAAGCCATTTCATGATGGTTATAATCTATTTGTTGTTTTAGAACTTCGATCGTTTTTCGAACTTCTGCAACATTCATCTGGGTAATTTTTTGCACAATCAAATCGATTGAAGATTCAAGCTGATTTTTACTTTCTTTGCTTGAACCAATGCGACTGACTACTAAAGGCTTTAATTCATCAGGAATCTTTTCATGTACTGTTTTAAGGACATGTGACTGCTGTGCAGTTACCAGTACTTTTTTACCATTCGCCAAATAGTGGCAGATAATATTGGCAATACTATGTGTTTTACCTGTACCTGGTGGACCCTGCACCACTACACCACTGCTGGTTAGCAGATTCTGGACAATAGTAATTTGTTCTTTGTTATAAGGCAGCGGGAAATAAAGCTCTTCAACTTTTGATCCGAATCCTTCAGTACCAGAACGCCCCCTAAAACTATAAGTCTCTTTTTGATTAATATCGCTTTTTAATTCTGTCACTAACGATAAAGGTTGTTCAGGTATAGCCACTGAAGGGTCATTAAGTTTAGTTTTTAATAACTCAATGTCATCACTTAAAATAGAATTCCTTTTAGGACGACTAAACAATACTGATGTTAATGTCACCGCTAGACTTTTAGATGGTATAGCCCTATTTTCTGCCTCAACAATTGCTCCTTTTGAAAAAATATTCGCGACGAAGGCATCAACTAGATCAGAGTAAGTTTCGCCTTCAAATAGGCGTAATGAGCGACCATTATTTAAGTTTTCTTTTAAAGCTAATTTTACTTGTCCTGAAGTAGGCAGATCATCCTCTAATAAGATGGCATCCATTTCTATATTGGCACGTGTATCTTTGGCACCTACACGTATTAATCCATTTTTTTCTATCTCCATTTCTAACGGGATAGTCATAAGAGGATATGAATAAGATTTTTGAGTCGTTGGAAGTACCCAGTCAACTAAGCCAAAGCCTGCAACAATTTCTTCACCATCACCTGTTCCACCTAAATTAATCGCTGTATTCCATGAGAATAATTTGTCGTAAACAACAATAGATTTTTTAATCTCATCGTTATTTTGTTTCCAATCTTCCCAAATATTTTGATAGCTTTCGAATTCTTTGAACAGCTCCTGAAGTATGTCAATTTTAGTAATCAAATCACATGCCACGCTACTGTAGGGCAAGCGGAATTGATGAACTTTTTTGAAAGATACAATCTTATTTAAACTAGAAAAATTAACAGTGGGTTCTTTTTCGGCATCTACATGAATGTAGGAAGAGAGTATTTCAGATGGTTTCGGCATCGATTGAAGCTGTAATCGTTCAATTTGGAACCACCAATCGTCATCATTCAGAATTTTTAAGCCACGAAGTTTTTCTAGATCATGAGAATAAAATCTATTACCACTCATTTCATATTGAATTTTTTGAGTATCCTCAGCTTGATGAGATACATAATCCAACAATTGAATCAGTTTATTTTTAACAATATCATTTAATTCAAGTTCAGAGTTCATCATTGGTCTTTCTAATTTTTTAACTGACGGAATTATAGCTAAAGACCAGCAAAAGGCTTCATCTTGTGAAAATATATCTTGATTTTGATATAAAAAAGCATTCACTTCTTTCTTTTCAATACCAAGAGTTTTGGCAATTTCTCTAGCAGTAAGTTTGGGCTGTTTAACCAAAATAGCTGTTATTAAATCCTTCATGTGATTCATATTTCCTAATCATTTCAAAAGCTTTTCTCTTTAACTGATTTATACAGAATCAACTCAATCCACCCCTAGCCCTTTAAACACCGCATCTACCGGATCTGCATAGAAGCTGGTCTGGAACTTGGTAAACAGTTCCACAGGAATCGTTGGGATATCTGCCGCACTACTCATTGGCAAAGCAACCTTCTTGGCACCCGCATCAAAAGCAACTTGCAGACATTCGGCAATACTCTCCACCGGTGTCACAGAACCACCCAAGCTCATATCACCCAGTACCACCATCTGACTTTGTACCGATCGTCCTAACAGGCCAGAAGCAAAAGCCACTAAACTTGGCAGAGCAAGATGGCTGAGCGGGCCGGTATTCTGTAATTCCACCACATGTAAATGGAAATCATGTTCCAGCACCTTACTGCCCCCCGAGATCCGGGATGCATTGGCCTTGAAGTAATCAAAAGCAATCTTGACCTGTTCTTTGGCACTGCTTGAATTCCATAAGCCAGATGTCGCCAATTTTCCTGAACCTTTAGTGACTTGCAGTTCTAAGCGGTATAAGCCTGGCATGCCCTTATTACTGAGGCCAATGGTATACAGGAAGCCTGGTTTAGCAGGACCTTCGGGAATAAGTCCACCTCCACCCTGCTCTTTTACCGAAACAAAATGCTCTTCTAGGGTGTCATTGTCGATATAGCTAAAATGCACATCATAGAATTCCATCCCCCCAATTTTCTTCAGCTGTTCTTTGACCCGACGGCGCACCTGCAGTGCATATTCCAGGCATTGCCGTACATCTTCTTTGTTAAACTGACCATGTGGGTAGAGCAGCTTCATCAATCCAGAAACCGTCTTGCGAACGGCGATCACATCACGCTGATTCAGGTTATTCCCTAGCTTGAAGTACTTCTCCATGGCATCCGCAAAACTACGCTTACGCATTTCCCGGAAGAATTCAGCCAGATAATCAACGATTAGACCATAACGGTTGGTAAAGAATTCCGGACGCATTTTTGGAATTTCCCAGCCGGGGATATAAGCATGAAAACGATCGAAGAATGCCGAATCAATCATGGCTTCCGGGAAAGGAGCCAATAGATGACTGGTTTTTACCAAGGATTCAACACTTTGGTTAATATTACCCACAAAAACCATCGAAGCTGAGGCTTCCATCTGTTCACGACCACGGGCAAAAGATCCTGAGGCCATGTAGTCTTTCATGATCTGTACGCCATCTTTGTCCTTAAAGGAAATACCAGCGACTTCATCAAAAGCTACCACATCCCATAAACCAACAAGACCAATACGGCGGCTACTCATGTTATAGAACAGGTTGGCCACGGTGGTTTGTCCACCCGAAACTAAAATACTATTCGGTGAGCACTCTTTGTAAATATGGCTTTTCCCGGTACCGCGTGGTCCAAGTTCACAGACGTTATAGTTATTTTCAACGAACGGAACCATACGCGCTAATAGGTGCCATTGCACGTCCTCTTTTAACGAAGCCGGTTCCATGCCGATCGAACGGATTAAACTCTCGCGCCACTGATCCGTGCTTAATGCTGCTCTGCCACTGAAGAGTTCATCCATATTCATATTCGGCATTTGAATCGGCTTGAGTAAACTCACCCCAAATGGAGAACTGGTCTGTCCTTCTTCAAAATAATAACTGAGCGTAGCAATGACCCAGATACCACCAACAAGTAATTTTTCATACTCTTTGACTATGCCTGCCGAGATTTCGGCATCTTTGATGCCCAGATTACTAAAGGAAGCTTCATATTTGTCCTTACGCTCATTCAGCTTTACAGTCACCCGATCAATGACCTTATAACTGCCCCGTTCACGAACCAGGGATTTCACCTTCTCAGCTTCATCAGGACGGACGTAGTTCTCAGCCAGTACGGTCTTTACGTTACGTAGTCCCTGTTCAATGATCTCGGGGTCATCCGAGGCACAGTACATTCCCAGCAGGTATTCGAGTACATAGACAGGGACATTGGCCCCTTCTTTGATCAGTTTAGTTAGATCCTTACGTACCACTCGCCCGGCAAAGTGTTCATTCAGCAGCTGATCCAGTTCTTTATCGTTAGCAGATTCCATGTAGGCTACGCTCTATCGTTAATTCGTTATCAGAAGAAGTCATCGGTAAATGCCAGATCAATGGTGACCTTATAGCGTTGCATCTCGATATTCAGGTCTTTGTCCTTCAGTACCAGGAAGTAATCTTTCTTACGGTCAAAATCAGTGCCAGACAATGACAGCCTGACCTGTTTGACCCGATCGGCAACAGAGTCGGTAGTGCTATCAAAAGTCAAAGTTTCTTCACTGGAAACTTTAAGATCCCCATCATAAATGGCAATGGATAAAGTCACTGGCATGACCAGCTCACTGACAGCTTCAGTTTGCATCAAATCAAACTTCTGGATGTTATTGACCATTTTCAGCGTGGATTTGGTAGAAATAACCTCAACTTTACGCTTGGTTCGTTGTCCAGCCTTTTCACCACGCAGCTGTTTTACCGTCAGTACCGGCACCACGATTTCCTGAGGCATGATGCCGCCATGCACGAAACGTGAGCCTCCTACAAAATGGAAACGGTTCGCCCCTTTTGGAATCCAAAAATCAGTCGCAGATAATGTGCCTGCCGTAGCTTGGGTTGAGCCTTTCCAGGCTTCCTTGCTCTCTGGTAAACCATGCCCAATCACATAGCGTTTTTTGCTCTTCAATGTATTGGCAGGTTTTTCAGTCAAGCTTGAACGATCCGCAGATTCCAGTTTACTTTGCTGGAACAGGAAGCCATGGTCGGCTGTAATCAATAGGGTGGAAATATTAAAGTGCATTAAAATTTTGCGGCTAAGTTCGGTCAGTTCTTCAATGGCATGTTCCACCGCCATAAAGGTTTCTGATTCTGTCGAGGCGCTGTCACCGCGTGCATCAATCACGTTGTGATAAACGTAAATCAGCTCATGGTCTTTAAGTGCTTCACGGCCTTCATCACGCGACCAGCCTTTTACCGTTTCAGCGGTAACCGCCAATCCATTATAGGCAGCCAGAATTTTGGATCGTGCTGCAGTCCCTTTGCTGGAGTGTCCATCTACTAAAACATCATCCCCTGCGGCCTCTTTGTACTCCAAATTTTGATGCGGCAACAACGAGGCCATGCCAAGTGTGGTGTAACTTGGGACAACGCCCAGCTGTGAAGACAAGGTCGCTTCAGAATAACGCTTTTCATTAATACGATCACGCAACTCTACTGCAGCTTCATAGCGGAAAGCATCACTGATAATTACCACAATACGGCGTTTCGTTGCAGAATTGAGTAAGGGTCTGACGTGGGTATCGTAGAAGTTCTGCTGATTTGGGATATCAGCCACTTTCCAGACATTCAAGTGTTGCTCAGCTTCAACCCGCTCTCCCCAGTTTCGTGCCAAGTGGTCAATAAACCAGTAGGAATAGCAATTTTCGACTTCTTCATCGAGTTTTTTCAGGATATCGACATGAGCGCGTTGAGAAGCAGCACTGTAGTGGCGATAGGCCATATCAAAGCGATACAACTCCTGCTCGTAGGCTTTATACAAGGCTTCGCTGGAGTCGAAATAGAACCCAGAATCAAACTGCAGTCGCAGACTGAACAGCTCAATCGCTGCCTGCAACGCTGTATAGACGGTACGGTATTTACGGCGGGTTGCATCGTCCTTATGTTTGGAAGCCCAATAGCCATCCAGACGGGTAGAAATAATCGTTCTGAAATGTTCCAGTTCAGCTTTGGCTGCTGCAGGGATATGACTGGCCAAATCAACAATGATCTTTTGTTCAATCACTTCAAAGGTCATGACATCGAGCAGCTGCTCCAGATCAAAAGCCCCGACCTTTTCTTGGATCCGCAGTGCATTGGCCACGGTCTGGGAGAGTGTATCGAAGGTTGGGTAGTATTTGGAGCTGTCTCTCCAGCGTGACAAAAAGGCTCTGGCTGTTGCACGTGAACTGACAGATGACATCACCAGTTCTTGAGCCCATAGCGGTATATCGCCCAGGCTTTCACAGAAACCTGTGCTCATTAAACGGATAAAGAACGTACCGAGCTTAAATGGTGCTTCCCCATTCAATTCTTCAACCGATGCTGGATAACCAATTTCCGCCTGTAATGCGGTGACCAAAGCCGGCACCAGTTGGAATTTTTCCAGTTCAGCAAAGGAGTCCGGATTGACTTCCAGAGCCAGGTTCTGCTGTACCACTTCATCTGCCAACGCCAGGACAATATGCATCAGCTCGGCACTGTCGGCCTTGACCACAGCTGCAATCATGGCCATATCCAGATCCTGTGCATCTGCATCAGGCTGGATATAGCGTTTTAAGGTGCTCAGACGGGCTTTGGCTTTAAGGAATTCTTCACGTTTGGCCAGATGTTCTCTTAAACTTTGTTGTTGTAAACCGAGCTCATTGAAAATAATCGAGAAACGATCGGCATAGAAGCTGCGTGAATACAGCTTGATGTCCAGTAACCAGTCTTTTTCGGTTTCAGGCTCAGGGCTTGGGAAATAAAGCAAGTATTTGCCCTGCTGATCTTCAAGTTCCAGTTTAAGCTTAATCGCAAGGCTGGATTCTTCTGCCATATTTAGAATCTGGACATCATTTAGCTCTAGGACTTTAATTTCTTCAGTAAAGGACTGTTCAGCATCGTACCAGAAGACAATCCGGTGCTTTTCAGTGTAGAAAGCCTGTTCCAGACCCTTCTGTAGCTGATTCAGATTCATGCAGTCACCTCTTTTTCTGCCATTACAACAGGAAATGGAATGCTATCAACATGAAGTAGCTTTTCTTTAAAATCTTGATCACCTAACGCGATTTCCCAGCGCTCCTCCATGAACTTTAATAGAGTTAAACCTCTCTCTTTAATTTCTTTAGGTGTCCAATCTTGTTTTGTATTTACTTCATTTTCAGATACTGATCCATTGTAATATCCAATACCATCGTCATTATTTTTCTTTAAATCAAAACTGTCATTTTGTAATGAAGAATTTTTTGAACGAGATAATGGCAATAAGTTACCTAAAGAATGTGTAAGCCATTTTCTTTGTTGCTCATCAAGATGGCCAAATTTACTAACCCAGTATGGATCTGTATCTTTTTGTGGATAGATATGCTCTAAAGTTACATAACCCTCCAAGCTTTCAGTAAACTCATTCCACATTAATTTGGTTGTAGGATTCTTTCCTTTCTCTTTGAGATAATGTTCATATTCATAAAGGAAATAACGAATACCTTTCCATGAGTAGAATCCATCCCTAAACTTATATTTGTCTTCGATATAAGTGAAATAGTTATGTGGATCAAAGAATCGTGTGATTAATCCCTCTATTGAATTAATCGTTGCATCGATTGTGTTTCTCCCCGTTAAAAGCTCACGTGCTAAACCATAAATTGCTGAGTCTCCTGTATTGGCACGTCGTTGACTCAAACTAAATAAAGTAAAAGCAAACCGCTCTGCAACTTTCAGCAATTCAGCGATCTTGGTTGCAGGAGTATTGGTATTATAAGCAGCTAAGATTAGAGGTCTAAATGCATTAAAACCCAAACGTCCTAGACGATCTAGCCATAATTGCTCATCATCAGAAAGATTATTTGCTACTGGGAAATAAGGATTATGTAAATAGAACCAATTCATAACAGACTGTTGAAGACTTGCTACATAATCCTGAATCTCTTCAATTTTCAAGGTGTCTTGGGCATTTTTTGGATGCGTGATACAACGGGCATTAAATTTTTCATCCAGCAGGAATTTTTTATAATCATCCCCTTTATCACGACTGTATTTAAAATACATAATCCAATGATTTTTTAAGAACTCATCATCTGGCAAAGGTTTTTCAGGATTTTTACCTAGATACTCATAAATGGTTTTCCATGCATCATTAATATTTTTTCGAAGCTTAGAACGCCCCTGATTGTCACGATATAATGTCGACAGATAAATCAATCGGTTTTTCAGCAACTCCAAATTGGTTAAGGATTTGCCACGATTATTCATGGTTTCAAACGTAACAAATACGTCGATCTCATCGTCAATTTCATACAAGTTGAAACGCAATTTTTGCGTCAATTTTTTGTACAAAACCGTGATTTCTTCAAAGCTCAGTTCCACTAATTTTTCTTTAAAAAATTTCTTTGCATTGAATAAATTGCGTGTATACAGCGTTTCCTGTAATTGATTAGTATGAGACTGCAAACCAAAAATTTTAGTTCTTAAAAACTCATCACTTGGATTATCTTTTTCATAGCCAAAGATATAGCTTTCACGAATCCCATCCGTTGGCTTTCTTTGAACAAATTTTGCTTTTAGATCAGAAACAAACTGATTTGCGATACTTTTTCCATCAGGAACTGTTTCAATAATCGCCTGTATTAAAATAATCGCTGTCGTTAATCGCTGCTGACCATCCACGACAAAGTAGGGCTTATAATCAAGATCATCAATCAGCCATTCATCGTCTTCCCACTTCGACCAAGTTTTACGGTCTACTGCTTCTAAGGTAATAACCCCTGTATAATGAACGCGATCTGCTTCAAGTAAGGTTAAGTCTTCCCAGAAATCTTTAAGTTGTTGTTTACGCCAGGCATATCCCCTTTGATAGTCAGGGATCCGAATAAGTCGATTTTCAAAAATTTCATTTAAGCTTCTTAATCGCATTATTTCTCCCCCGTCACAGCTTTCACTTCAGCCAACAAGTCCCCAAACTTGCCGTAGTTCACTTTCACCCCATCATCCAGATCTAAGCTAATACGCTGATCGGCATAGTGACGCAGTTTTTCCTCAAAACTACTCAGTTCAGCCTGTTGTTTATGTAAGTTCTGTAATTCTTTCTCTTTACGTTTAATTTCAGCAGCAGAATCACTGTTTTCTATTTCACTTTGCAAAGAATTAGCCATAGCGGACATTTTGGAAATCAGCGGCATGACGTATTCAGTACGCATACGAGCCAAGGTACTTTCGTTATAGCGGTGCAAGTACACCAACGCCTGGAAAGCCCCCTGTTTACCACTGCTAAATAGCCAGTAGATCGGACGCTTTTTATAGGTTTGCATGTGGTCTTTATAGAACTTGCTTGCTAAGTAACGGCGAATGGTATCTTCAGCTGTTTCACTGGCTTTTTTATCCAAGCTTTCTGCGAGCCACAGCATATTAGCGTCTAGTGTGTTTTTGCCCCAAACTGCAGTTAAGAACTCTCGAATACGGTGCGTTGCATCATCTTCGAACCAGTGCATTTCGGTCAGTGGAATAATGCCGTCAGCATCGGCTGGGAATGTTTGATAACGACTGGCATCAAAGTCTTGATTGCCTGCATGGGCATAGATCAGACCTGGCTCATCTAAGCTATAACGTCCCATCATACAGCCGATGGCATAAGACACTAGACGCTGGCTATCTTTTTCTCGATCAGCACGAGTTAAGGTGATTTGTTCATCGGGTACATCTGGTGTCAGTTCGTCCTGTAAACCATAAGCATCAATAAACAGCTTATTGTTTTCTTCTTCCAGACGTTTCATTTCAACCACGGCGTCAGCATTTTGCTGTCTCCATGTATTAAAGGCTTGTTCTAGATTTGGCTGCCCCGTACGAATGATTGGGTTTTGAGTAAAGTCCCATGAGGTCTCGTAAGAATCCCAGTCTGTTTTAGATAAATCTATTAATTTGCATGTAGAGGTAGCGACAGTATCGCTGGTCATAATTTTAATAGGTAAGTTAGATATATTACCAGCTTGAAAATTTAACGTAGGATTTATTGTTTTTAAACAATAACTCGCAACATAGGAATTTAAATAGGCAATTAACAGAGGGAGAGAATAGTTTTCCGTGAATGCAGCAGATCCACCAGCGTCAAATAACTCACTCCCACTAGAATATCTTGCAGAAAATTCAGAAGAAGTAACTGCTCCCCAATTAACATTGGGTTTAAAAATATAATCTAAATTGAAATTTGTAGCCCATATCCTATTTTCTTTAGGATGTCTTGCTGTTTGCAATAAAACCCCATCATCTTGCCAATTAACTACATCTAGCTTATTACCGTACCATTTTCTAAAACCACCGCCCTTATTATAGGGGAACCATTTCAGTCCCGATTTCTTAGCAGATTCCCTTGAATAACCTGTGGATCCAAAAGTAGATGTATTAATTTCATACCATGATCTTACATAATTTTCGTTACTGCCGGTCACCATACCTTTTCGTGTTTCAGCTATTAAGGATAAAGAGGGACTAACATCAAAAATCTCCCTTACTTTTTCACTCACCCAATAAGCCACAGGACTTCCAGGTATTTTCTTAAAATCATCCGGTTTAGCATTGAAAAACCAACCACAATTTGGATTTTTGATAGCCTCTAGTGCTTTTATAGGTTGGTCTTCTTGTCTGTTAAAATCGACTAATCTGATAAACGAACTATTATATTTAACTAAATGGTTCCGTGAAATACAAAACGCACAGATAGGTACAAATGCTGATTCGAAAAAAGCATGATATTCAGGCTGAATTAATGATGTTATTGTTGTTTCATTAATTAACTTCTCTCTTACTTTTTCATAAGATGAAATAAACATCCATACAAACGGTGACATAAAACCTAGCTGACCACTTTCCTTCGTTAAGGAAAGATTTCTCACTATAAATGTTGAAAATAGGTCTTTTTCGAATCCTTTATAATTTTTTTTCAAAAATTCCTTTAAATTTTTATTTAAGAATTTAGTACCCATATACGGCGGATTCGCAATCACAGCATCATATTGTTTAGCCAGTAATTTCGCTTGCTGGACGAGCGGTAACAGCTCCTGCGCTGACTGCTGCGCAAAAATATCTCCAGACTCTGATGCTGTATTCAGCTTAGTTTCTAAATCAGGTAACTTCTTAGCAAATGCTGCAGGAATTTGAATCAAAGAACCAAAAGTCGAAGCATGCTCAAATAGATCTAGTAACTCTTTTAAATCTGCCTTTTCTAGGCCTGTACTTGCCAAATCCTGACTCAATGTGTCTAAACGCTCAGGCTGACTATCCCGCAACGCAATAATATTCAGCTTCGGTGGATTGCTAAATAAACGGCGGTCATCTTCACGTGCTTTCATTAACAATGCAAAACTGGCGAGCTGTGCGGCACGGGTATCAATATCAATCCCGTACAGGTTATTTTCCAAAATCAAACGTGGAATATCACGGCTACGGTAACCACGCTCTAAGTAAATTGCTTTTAAGCAATCATAGGCTTCCACCAAAATATGCCCCGAACCACAGGCAGGATCGAGTACCGTAATGCTTTCAGGGTTTAAGGTATCGCCATCTTCACTGATCCGCACATCAATCAGCTGTTTTAACTGGGCATTGACTTCATCAGTTTGTTCCGCTGGCTGAATATAGTATTCCCACTCACTAGCAAGCGTACTATCAGGCTGTGCCATCATCCATAAACGACCAACACTGTTTTGCACCAAATACTTCACAATCCAGTTTGGGGTGAAGAGTTGTGTCGCTGCAGGAATATCTTCACTCTTGACGACTTTACCAATCACCTGGTCTTTCTTTTCAGAAATATAGAACTGATACAGCCAGCCAATAATCTGTACATCCGACCAGTCTTCTTCCGGAATGCTGCTGACCAGACCACGAATCAAAGAATCGGTTTTGGTCAAATTGTCAGGTAATAGCAGTTCAGATTCATCAGACACCTGTTCAAACAAGAGTGGCATGACCTGATTCAACGCATGACATTGAGCCAGTAACAGTTCACGGTACAGTTCTTCGTCTTTATTGCCATCCAGTTTGAATTCAGCCACACGGCTGGCATCTAAACCTGGTAGGTCAATATCCAGACATTCTTCCAGAATCTGTGGCAAGCCTGCATTGCCATCTGCACTACTCAGTACACGGCGACCATGATCCAGTAAGCCTTTGCATTCCATGTAGCGAATCGCACAGAGACGGTTAAACCAGCTGTAAGCGATATAATCAATAGTCTGCTCAAAACTGCTGGTTTGAATGCGCTTGATCAGCTTCTCACGAGGTTTCATGACGGATAGCGGAAAAACCTGATCGCCAATCAGCAGCAAGTCGCCTTTCTGTTCAGCCGGTAAAATGCGGTCTGCGGTGATGCCATATTTGGCGGCCTGCTTGCGCATCGCTGCGATAAAATCATTACGTGCTTGCGGTGCGTATTTTTTAATATTACTGGTATTCATCTTTAAACCTTTAATTAATGACTGATGCCGATATCCCTAAGCCCTGTTAGCGGATACGCACACGCTTTTTGTCACTCACGATTTTTTTCAGTTCAGCTTTGAGTGCGTCTACAAACTGATCCACTGACTCTTCCGTTTCCAAATAGACACTACTTGAGCTTTTGCTGTAAATGCTGGCGACATCGACTTCCACCACAGGTTTCGGTGGCACTACGGCTGTCACAGGCTGTACCGGACTCGCAGCAGGTGTTGATGTAACTGGGCTGGAGGTGGTTGCAGTGTTGGTTACACTCTCGGCTTTGCTCTGAGCCAGTTGTGCCGCTTTGGCCTGACGCTGGATTTCCGCCTGAACTTCGCTTTCCAACTCATACAAGGCTTCATCAAAACGCTCCACGGCGGTTTGGGTTTGCAGCATATAGATGGTGGATAGGCTAGTTTCCACTTCAATATCCGCTTTGAGCAATTGCAGCGGACGTAGTAGCTTGTTACTCAGCTCAGCGGTAGCGATGCCACTGTTTTTAATCTCAGCTTCTAACTGCTTGATCTTGTCATCAATTTGCTCTACCGCATGGCTACGCTTCTCAGTCAGCAATTGCTCATTGACGCTTTCCACTGTACGAACCAAATCAGCGACTTTATTTAACAGGCCATAGGGCGATTCAAGGGTCGAAATACGGTGTAATTCGGAGAGGGCTTTTTTTGCCACATCATCACTGCCCAGCGCCTGTTTGTTCTTCTCAAAATGACGTAAGGCCTGTTGCAGTTGCTGCCAGCTCGGCATCTGGTTAGTGAAGAACTCATGAATATCACGATAATCTTCTTCCAGATCCAGATAGTCGTCCTTGTTCTCAACCACGGCTTTAAAGAAATCGAAACTGTCGCTATTCGCTAGTAAGCGATCTATCGTGAGAATCGACTTTTCAATCACTTTCTTGCCCGGGAACTGCCCGACATCAGTTTTACTCTTATAGGACTTAAAGTTGGCTAACCAGTTTTTAAAGTTTTTGGTATAGAATTCAAATAGCTCTTTCTCTGTCGCTGGTCCCATGGCCGAGAACAGGTCTTGGGTGAGTTGGCGTGCCTGTTTCAATACCTGATCATCAGTCTGGCGTTTTTTAATGATCGACACATCACGGCGACGGCGGCTGTTTTGTAAAGGCTCAAAGGCATCTTTTAACTGTAAGCTGCCACCATTTAGCTGCAGTGAAATACGTCCCATGGCAGCCAATTGACCTGCCAGTAGTAAAATCTCGGCATCCGGCCAGCCATAAGGACGTTTGGCGAAACGCTCGACCACGTCAGACACCAGAATACGTTCTGTACCGGTTGCACGCAGCGAAATATACTGTTCCACTTCCTGTAGGGCTTTCGGATTCGTCTGACTACCATCCAGAGATAATCCAAGCTGTGCCATATCATCTACAGTCAAAACGGCGTTCAGCTCACGCCAGGCATCCTGCTGATAGACTTGCAGATAGCCAAGTTTGGTATAGGTATTTTCCAGCAGATAACGACAAGCCTCATCCAGCTTGGTGGTTGGACTTGAAGATGAAAGTTGTAGATGTTGCCCCAAGGCATAACTTTCCGCGTCCAGCAACATTTCTTCGACCCGGGCACGCAGGCGTTTTTTACGCTCCTGATTCTCACGGCCACGGTCTGCCAGAATACGGGTGATATCGGACTGAGTGCCATCATCATTTAAGCGGATGAATTTATTGGTTTTCAGCCAGGTGCGCAGTTCATTAAAGAACTGTTTATCGTCTGCCAGTTTAAACAGCACTTGTCCTTCGGCCTGAGTACTTTTACCAATACAGTAAGCTTCTGTATAGAGGTTATATTCCGTATCAAGCGGAGAAATAATTTCAACTTTCAAATCGCTCTCATACTTCCCATCCAGGCTATGGCTATCTAGGAAACGACCAATCTGATAGTCCATCTTGTTGGCTTGATGGCGGTATTTGTTCTGATCGCGCAGTAAATCTTTAAAGATCAGATTGGCTAACTCTTTATTTTCTTCTGAAGCTGCTAAGTCTGTGGCTTTAATTTTGCGGGTGATATCGCGCTCTTCATTGGTGAGGAACAGGAACTCATCACCATTGCGGGTAATCAGGCTCTCTTTTTCCAGACGCAGCAGGCTTTCTTCAATGCGCTTGCGTAATGCCAGCTTGTCTTCGTCAATTTTCTCAATCGACAAAGTCACCAGGTTATCCAAGGTCCCTTTGATGATATCGACATAGCGGATCATGAACAGGGTACGCAGCATCTGTACATCAAAACCATCCAGGGTCTTATTCTGCCCTGCCTGGTCGATGGTACGCTTCACTGCTGTATCCAGAAATCCTTCCACTGAAGTATAGAAGCGGTGGAAAGGAACCAGGGCACCGACTTCATCTGTAGCAATCGCATTCGCGGCCATCTGGAAGGCATCCAGCATGGATCGCTCACCATAGGCCAGGTGTGCACCGGTCGCACCGACCTTACGGATTTCTTCAAAAACTTTTTGCACCAACTGGAAGTGATACGGCGCAAAAGGATAGTTATGAATAAAGCTGTCTGGCCCCTCATAGTTCTTGAGTGTTGGGCCTGAACGGTCAAAGGTAATCTGATTTTTGAGAATATCACCCTTTTGCTCAAACACTGATCTGAGCAATGCTTCAGCTTCTGGGGTTTTACGTAATAAACGTTTCTGGATGACTTCATCGGTATTGGAACTGGACAGCGATAAACGGGTTTTAAAACGTCCAGCAATCTTGGAGAAGTCATTGGCTTTGGAAGAAGACATCTCACCTAAAACAGCATCGATGTCTGCCTGTGAGGTGACGATAATCCAAGCGCGGCCTTTACAGATCGTACCTAGGTTTTCAGTAATGGTTTGCAATGTCAGCATCAAGCGGGTATCGCTGCCAATAAACTGCCCCACTTCATCGACCAAGAACAACATGCGTTGCTGGGGTCCTTTGCTGTCCAGGTATTCTTTCACCCACTGACAGAAGTTTTCAACCGAAACACTAAAGGTCTGCTCAGAATCCTCAAACCATTTATGCGCAGCTTCAGCAGATAAGTTGAGGGCTTGGGAAATCGCGGTTTCGACATCATCCTGATAGAACTGATAGCCGTCACGTTCTTCTAGCCAAGACATGCCGCTAGATTCTTCAAACGCCTGTTTAAAGCGTTCGTAGACACCTTTCTGGCTCAGGTGACGTTCCATATGGGCAATATGTGGATGGTCAGCACTAAAACCCTGATACTCGTTAAACACGCGTAAAAACACATTTAGGATCGGATTACCATCATCATTGGAACTGGCTTTACTGTCGATGTTAAACAGGATAACATCGGCATGATGACTGACGGCCTTGCCAATATCCGCACGGATAAACGCATCCCGGATTTTGCTTTCATCAAAGAATTCTGCAGCACCGCGTTCGTTACCTTCCGCGTCACGTGCCACTTTATTGGCCAGAATATACGACAAGGTTTTCAGGAAATGTGATTTACCTGAACCAAAGAAGCCTGAAATCCACACACCGACTCGGTTAGCAATCGAAGGATCGCTTAGATCTGTGCCATAAGACTGGAAAAAGTCCCGAAAATGCTTTTCCAGTTCATTGGTGACCACATACTCATCAAGTTCCTGATAAACCGTGGTATTGTCATTCTGATCTGCCTTGACCACCCCGTTAATCGCACGATCTAATGGCTTGTAAAAAAGTTCTTTAATGTTCATCTCAATCTATTCCCCCGAATTCTTATTTCTATTTGCCGTGTTTAAGGCACTAATCTGAATGCTCTGTAGTAATTGTTGCTTGGAATTTTTCCAAATAAACTCATCGCTTGACCGTCGTAATAGCCTGGGTAAAACAGCACCACTGGCTTATGCCCCAGTAACGAATGCAAACTGTTCAATAAGTGATGGGCCCGTAACAGTGGCCAAACCGACCCAACCCCAGTCATCAACACAATATCTTGCGCATTGGTGGCATATTTACTCACCAGATACGGCGCGAACTTATCCATATGCAGTGGGCCCTTTAAGGCTTTGAGCAGCGCTTCATCGCCTTTGGCTTTTTGCATTTGAATGGCTTTATCGATGAAGTTACGCTCAGTCAGATAATCCACCACGGCTTGCAGCAGATTGATATTCACCACCTTCAGCTGACTGTGTTTTTTCTCTAGCATCCCTTCAAGAAAATGCAGATATTCGCGCACTTTCAACTCATCTTCAGGTGCATAATCAAAAATCCAGAAGCCAATTTCATTGCCCAATCCTTGTCCAGTGAGAAACTCAGTGGAAAGAATTCGCTCTGGAATCTGGTTCAGACGCTCATGTATTGTTTGACTCATTGCTACCCCTCTACAACTAACGCGTCCATACCGACACTTCCATAGATCTTTTAATGCGTTGTTTATAATGTTCTTCCAACAGGCTACGCAGCTCTGCTCTGACGATCACGCGCTGCAATTCCAGCTTACGGGTACTTTTTAAGTAACCGGCTTCTGCCAGCATGCGAAACACCACCTGCCCCATTTTTTTCTTGCTGGACTCTTTCCAATCACAAATATCCGGATCACGTTGTGAGCGTTCATCCAAAAAATCTGACCAGATATAACTGTCCAAGTATTGCGCCTGAGAGATATAGGCATCCCTCATCACCGTTTCCATAAACTCAAGCAGCAACAGGTTGCGTTCCAGTGCGCCACAAAAAGCCACCTGGGTCGCCAGCTCATCATCCCCATCACGCAAAGCTTTCCAGAAATCAGGCTCTAAGCGCTCCAGACGCTTACGAATGGCAGTGGAGTTACGTTGGGCTGAAGCAGGCGTTCTTTTTTGCAGAATATTGTCAATCTGAATTGCCTGATGCCATTGTTCTGGAGTCGCTTCTCGTAATAAAAGATCCGCGATCAGCCGGCTTTCACGCACCATCAGGGAACCGCCAATCAGGTCACTGTCATAATGAAATTGTTCTAACATAGCCAATCTCCTATAAGACCTGATCAAACAGATAAGATGACAGCTTTTCGATATCTGAACGTTGTAACACCAGAGGATATTTCAAGGCATCTTCCGCCTCAACCAGCGTGATCGCGGCCTGATATCGCTGCAAGGTATAGTGAGCCAGGGCTTTTTTCACCGGAATCTGTAATCTGCCATCAGGCATGCCGAAGTCTTTTTCGACCAGCGCTTTTTGAGCTTCATTCAATTTTGGATTAGGGATCAGCGTCAGTACAATTTCTTCATGCCATTGCTGATCCTGAGTAGGGTCTACTGACTCAATCGCTACCACAACAGGTGTGCGATTAATTCTGGAGAGTAAAAAGTCCTTAAACTGCTTGCTCTGATGGCAATAGGCACGGACATGCCAGCGAAAACCGGTATACACTAGAGTGTGTGGGGAAATGATGCGTTCATGCCACTGCGGATTCTGCATCGAGGCATAAATCATTTTTAAAGTGTTTTGGTTGCGGCAGGCACGCAAAACTTCCCGAATCACTTCAGGACGTACACTGCGATCAAGTAATTGAACTGCTGCAAGATTCGGTTCTGGCATCGCAATCAGCGCATGCGATTCACTAACCAAACCTGACAGCATATTGAGATATTCATTGATATGCGCTGTAGTCAGTACAGGCTGGAAGCTGGCCTTGGGCACATAACCCTTGACTGAGGGGTCATGAATCAAGGCATCGGGGTTATACAGCGTATTATAACGCTTGATATCCGCAGAAGCCTGCTGTCGACTGAGCCCAAACCAGCTCATCAAACGATTGGTAACCAAACGACCTTCCCAGTAAGCAAGCAGCTCGATGGCTCGCATTCGAAGAAGCACTTCATGCTTATCTGTCGTCATATACCAATCAGTCAATAAATAGTAGTTTTAAGATTACCCCATAGCAAATGTACAGTAAACATTTTTTACGGTATTTTTAAAGCAATTGGATTTTTAGTCTAATCTCAGGGGAGCCATGATTTATTTGCTATTTTCACCCATCCACATTAAATAATTATTTTCTTTCCCTTGAGCATATGCCCACTCTGCCACCCTATGTGACCGCTCTTTATCTGTTAAAAAACCAAGTACAGAAATTCGATCCACAATAATCAAATCCTGTTCTTCGTTACGTTCTTGCCACTTATGCAAAAACTCATTTGATGCCAACAAATTACTTTTCTTAGAATTACAGTTTGAGTCCGCCAACACAAAATTATGACCTGTATCTGATGGATACATAGACCATGGAATGAAATGATCAACGGCGTAATTGCCATTGCGCATCGGTTTATTGCAGTAGAAGCATTTACAGTCCTGTAGATCGACCAATACATTTGCTACCGCATTCAACTGGTTTCTACTCGGCTCAAACATGAATTGTTCAAGATTAGGTAATTGATTCAAGATGGCTGCATTGCTGCCATTCTTGCGGATATAGTCAATCCAACGTTTCTGACACAATTCCTCAATAATTTCGCTGAACTGCCTTAAGCAAAACATAACTTGAGGCAGAAGAATGAGTTGCTTTCCGCACCGATTAAGGTGATATAAAAACTCAAAATTTTGACCATTGATGTTCTGTAGGAAAGTTACAGGCATTTTTTTAACAATGCTTTTTACCTCGTTAAGTAGCGTCAACCATACCAAGGAATCTCGTCTTAACATCCCAAGAGATGAATAATTTTTTCTATGCTCAATTATACGATTTACAATCGCGGCCTGCTTACCATTGTTTTGATTCAAGATCAGCTGACCTTCATCATTAAAGATATATGGAACAGCCTGCTTCCAATACAGCTCAATAAATTTTTCAGCAATATCGGTATATTCGAGTGATAGACTTTCACCTGAATCTTCACCTTTTTCAATAGCTAATCGGCTTAGGCTAATCAGCAATGCAAATTTGTAGGTGCTACTAAAACTACCCGACTGTAAAATCAGTTGAATATTTTTTAGAAATTTAAGTTGTTCTTGTGCAGTAGGTATATGCACATTAATCCTCTACTAAATAGATAATATAATTTGAATCATTCATTAAACATAGTCAAAGTATTCACCAAGTTTAATTCACGACAAAGCATGAAATTTGTCTGCTCGAACAACCTTTCAAACACTGGATGCCCTGATAATTGCTGAGTACCACGAAATGGATGATCCCGATATTCTGCCATTACCGGAAACTCTGCATTCCTCACTCTCAGCTCAAAGCTCAATGCATCAAACCAGTCTTTATCAAAGCTCTTATCTTTAAGTTTAACCAGCTCATTTGCTGCTATCGGGTACGTCACCCAGAGCTTACGCATCATGCCCTGTTGTTCAACTTCTTTCGTGTAGCTATCTGTTTCTGATTCAAGAACAGCAGAAATCATATTTGTGATCTCCCTGATATGCTTTTGAATGTTCTTATAGGCATTCAACTGAGGGAATCCCATCTGCAGGGCGATCAACTCATTCAGGAATGTCCTTAATGAATCCTGTGAGAAATTGTCATTGGCAATATCAAACGACTCCTTGTTACCGAAGTTCGAGCGATCTTCCATAATCACAGGACCACAGATATAGATATTTTCAGGAATGGTCAAAGCATCTTCCTGATCGCTAATGGTCAGTAGTCTAGACTTAAGCGAATGATGGTCCCGGCACCATTTCTCGTAGAACAGAAGTTCTTTTAACTCAGGCGTTAATGTCGGCGTGTAAAAACTTCGATATTTGTTGGTCTTAGTGCTATAGGTGGAACTGAGCTTATTTGCTGAGTAAACCGTTTGGGCCTTCTCTACCACAGCCTTAAGCCTACCTACCAACTCACCTTCAGTTGCAACAATTTTATAAAGAACACTATTCACGTCCTTCATAAAATCCCTAATCAAAGAAGCTAAACCCGGTTTATCACTGGCTTTATCCTTCACCTCACCAATTGGGATCATGGCAATCTGAGTTTTTTTGAAGCCAGCATCCCCAGTGATACGAGTGTATAAAGTCCCACGAATAAGCATGAAAATTGAGAGCATATCCAATGAGCTCTTAACTTTATATTCAAGCTCTGTCTGAGTTTCATCATTAGATACCAAGTAGAAATCTTCTACCAGAATCGTCAGCAGACGATCACGTTCATCGCCGTTGACCCACTCATTTTTCTCTTTATCCAAATATCCACCACGTCCCCGGTAAACAAGCTGGGCGATTTCCATTAAAGAGGCTTCAATTGCGAAA
The DNA here is from genome assembly GCF_059515865.1 of Acinetobacter sp. CY73. Taxonomy (NCBI): domain Bacteria; kingdom Pseudomonadati; phylum Pseudomonadota; class Gammaproteobacteria; order Moraxellales; family Moraxellaceae; genus Acinetobacter; species Acinetobacter sp. CY73. The sequence continues at coordinate 51,093 of NZ_JCAKMZ010000017.1, forward strand.
CGAGGCATGGCAGCAATGATTGAATCACAGTTTGGGAATGAAATCCCCCTAGCCGCAGTCGAAGTAATTAGTACGACTTGCAATGTCTCTTTGCGATCCAGCAACTCTGAACGGTGGTATCCCATTAACTGGCTATCAAAAATGCCAATCTTGGAGCGTTCAACCACTCCTTCATCGACTAATGCATCTCTGAGTGCAGCCAATGCATTTTTATCCTGAGCAAAGTAGATAACTTGCTTTTTACCATCTTCAAGATTCTTTTGGATAAGCTCGATAGCAGTCTGTTGAGTCCTTTCCCCAGCTTTCTGGCGAAATAAATGATTCAGGTTCTTATCCAAGCCAAAATCATCTGTTTCAGGGACTACGGCGTATTGCTTGAGCATATATTGGATTTTAAGATCACTTGCCGGGTAACAGTTCGCCATGATATGGATACTAGAGCAAACACAGTTACCATCATCCAGATCTGCAGTCTGCATCTTGAATGGGAAATTACCCAAAGATGGAGAGATAAACATTTTTGCTGGTAACTGAACCTGTTTCTTCATGTAGTTCTGGATTGCATTCACATTACTGAGGGATGCATCAGCAAGAATCACAGTCACCGTAAATGGTGAATTACCTTGAAACGGTTCAATGAAGTTTTTGGAAAGGAATTTCAGCATTTCATTGATAAAAGTACGTGTGCCTGAATCCCCTGTAATTTCATCAAACATCACCACAATGTTAGGGAACTTTTTGGCAAACTCTCTACGTTCGATTTTGGCCTCTGTCGGCTTCTTATCGATTTTGTATTGGAACATTTTTTCCAACCCATCCAAACTGGAAGCTGCCACAGTTTTATTTTGGGTTTCCCTTGGGTTTCGTGGTCCAGCTGGTGTGGTGTTATATGGCATGAATGCCTGACTTGCTACAGTCATCGTCAGCTTATTGAGCTCTGGATGGAACCCAAGCAATTGCTGGGTCGCTTCCCCTAATGAATCAAACACTCTAGCAAACTTCTTATTGGTTGCCGTAATTTTAGATTCTGAGGTATTGGCATAGCGTCTATTGGCATTTGCATTCTGTTCCAGGTCTTTGAGCTTCCGGTATTCATCTTGTTTGAACAATAGAACACTTGAGCCATGATCTATCTTCAGATTTTCAACACCACCCACAATAGCGGCACCACGAGCATTCACCTTACAATCCGTATTGTGAATCTTCGAATAGATTTGCTGTGCCTGTGTCACCACATCACTGTTACTGGTAATCGTAGCTGAGATTTTAGATAAATCACTGACCACATCATCGTTAATCAACACTCGTGGACTGGCGTAGAAGAAGAAAAAACCTTCCAAATCCACCAATAAGGTCTTAACGCTCGATGTTTTCCCAATCCCCGGCGTACCAGTCAAACAGATGAAATTCACCCGACCTTGTTTACTTTCCTTCAGTGCCAGTACTACGGCGCATTTATGCAAATCACGTAAGGTGAATGAAGTTTTATTCTCAATTTTTCCCTTACGAATTGTTTTAAACTCAGCCTGCACCATCTCTTTAAGTTTTTGGTTATGGTCTTCGTCATCGACTTGCCGATCTATCAAGTCAAAAACCCACTCTAAAGCCAGTGGCTGGTTAGGATTCACAAAATCCTTAAGCCTTTCAGTAATAGTGAAAGTAAGATCCTGACCATAGGAAATATCGCTAATATTTTTGGACACGATTTCCGAGATGTTTTTGACAGGTTCATTCACCAGATAATTCAGAATCTCAACTTGCAGTTTCGTGCGTTCATCCATATCGTCCAGACTCAGAACGTTATCCTGATACTCCTTGCCCAGCTGATACATAATTTCCAGCTCTGGTGATTTATCTTTATCCGCAAATTCAGCAGAGATGTACTCACTTCCCCGGCTGGTGATCGCCATCACACTCAGACGAATATTTGGCATGTCATCTTGTTCAAACTTCCATTTAAAAGAATCAACAAAAGTGGTTGCATACGAACAGCCTTGCGCCATCTTAAATAGGACTTTTTCCTTACGGACATAGGCTCTCAAGTATTCACGTAGTTTTTTTGAGAACTTAAATGGGATCTCTTGAGCTTCTGCATTCACGTATGAGAAAACACTTTGGGATTCAGAATGTTTGATGTAACGCTTGTACTCTTGCAAATAGGTACAAGAATCCTTGGCGTTGAATTGTTCTGGTTCACCTAAAACGTAAAATAATGAATATTCCTGAACCAGCACATAATAGTTGGATTTGACTTTGATTACCGCCAGGAAATCAGCACGACCAAACATACCCTTACCAAACATTTTAGCGTGGGTAAGACTGAATTGTTGATTCCATGTTTCCAACGCCTTCTCCTTGAAGGCTTTAATAGCAATATGTTCTTCCTCAGTTGTGTAGTCATCTACAATGGTCTGGGTTATATCATTTGGCATTGTCAGTGGACACCAGATGCCAGATAAGCTCCAATTTGGTCTTGCATTCGCCGTTTTAGCCCTTGCAATACCTTTTGGCTTGATCTTTCTTAGAAACTCACGAGTATTGGTATAACCATGCCCGAACCCAGTTTTTATCAATTGCTGAAAATAGCTTTCGATATTTTCATGGATAGCGGCATTAATGACATCGCTATATAGCGCTTCCTTCATTTCCTGAAAGACATCAGCAATCTGTTTACTATTCCATTCTGCTACTACAGGATGGCTGGCTGATAATAGCTTTGCATCAAGCAAAGCCATAATCGAACCACGTTTAACAGCGATCTCATAAACCTCGCCCCAAACTTTGGCTTCATTGTTCACCACGGCGCTTACTCCACATCAGTCGCTAAAATTTCTTCAGCTCCCTCTGGAGACGGCTCGATTGGCTCAATCAAGTCTTCATTCTTCAGAATAACGTATTCTTCGAGCTTGCCGATTAAGGCTGGCAGACTCATGACGACTTCGCCTTTATTTAGACGACTCGACACTATGACTTCACCAAGCTCTTGAATGCCAGTGGTGCCACGAATATGGGAAGGCTCAAGTACCGGAGTGAAGTTTTTGCCAGCTGTAGGACGTTCAGACTCAAAGTAATGTAGACCACGCAATACAGAGCGAATTGATTTCATTTCATTGGAATCATTCACATCAATAATATTACTGTGCAATCTGATTCGTTTATCGTTATGAATCGAATGCTCCTGACTGGTTAGCATATAGAAATACGAACAAATACCATTCTGAGTACGAACACCCACAGTACGTTTAGTCGCAAAGCTATATACGGACAAGGATTGTTTATATTCTTTTTGATTGATGATCGCCGTATGGTACTGATGGTGCGGTACCTCATAGACACGACTGTTATCACTGGTTTTTAAGCTCAGTGCTGGGATCGTATCAGACTGGAATGGATAGAAATTCATATTCGGGAACAACTGATCAAGTTGATCCAAAGCACTTTCACTTTCATGAATCAAGTTGCTGGTTTCAGTCTTACCGATCTTACGCTGTGCAAAATGGTGTGAAAGCAATACAACATCTTCAAAACCATCTGACTGCAGTTTTTCGATGATACGGTGCATCGCCTTACTTGTTCTCAGATTGTCTTCAGCAACTGGGGCATGACTGACCTTCTGTAGTGATAAGCGACCCTGTTTATCGTTGATACGCTCAAGTGTATAGACGTAGCAGATGTAGCCATAATCTGGTTTAAGAAGTAGCAAATCCTTCTGATGCTGATACTTAAATTCCACATCATTCTCAGGTCGAGAGTTATAGCTAATACAGGCAATTTTGTCCTTAGTGCCCTCAAATGGGATGATGATTTCTGAATATCCTGACAGTGCTTCAATTGCAGCCTGAATACGGTAAGTCACTGTTTTATCCATAGCGAGATTCACCGGGGCACAAACTCGCTCACCATTTTGATTACCATAAGGCATAGGATCTGGTTGATACTTAAGGCCCTGTACCTTCACAATAGCATCATAATTGTTCAGCAACTTCTCAAGGGTATAAGCGGTGGCATACGCTCGTTTACACTCAGGATTAAACCCACCTTTTTGGATCTTTTTTGATTTCCTTTGAAATTGGGCTTTTTCTTCATTCTCATGTTCATCAACTGAGTCAATTCGCATTACAGGTACATATAAGCGCTCTTCAATACCCAGTTGATTTTTTACTTCTTTAATCAGATGTTTAAGGAATAGATGAATCGCAATCGAAAAACATGACGTACTGATGATCAAAGCATTTTCTTTTTCATCCAAACATAATTGAGCATGGCCGCCTTTTAGGTCACTCAATCGAAATAGCTTAGATGAATAATGAATCATGACCTTGTATTTAGATAACAAGTTGTCATAACTTAAGCTCTCAGGATGATAAAAATGTGGCAGCCCATTGTCGCTGACCTTCTTGTTGGTCGGCACCATCAATACTGGTAAACAAGGAATATTCAGATTACGAGCGACATCAAATTGATCTAGGTCGGTATTAGGATTCTCAATCGGTACCAACGTTCGAATTTTCAGTGTGGAATTAAACTCAATCTCGCTTAGGGCTTTACGAGCATAATCATTCTTTCGAATGATTTCGTCTTGGCTCATTTTCGCCAACTTTTTACGGCTAGCATCCACCATCGAGATGTAGCTGTAAAAGTTCGATTCTTTACCCTTAAATATACTAAAGAACTGTTCCGCATCTTCACCAATTGAACTCTTGAATACATCTAGATTCACAATACTTGGAAGGATGTAGAGTACAGTTTTAAGACTACTATCCTTTTCCATCTCACTAATGATGGAATCCAGATTCGCTTTTAGCGCCGTAGTGATCGTAGACGTGATCGCCTCCATTCGCTCATGCATTTTTTCGGTATTGAGCTTTTCGTCTAAGATACGAGTAAGGTTAAGTCGGATTTTTTGAGGATTCTTGAATGCATCAACCAGTTTATTGAATGCCCCTTCAAAATCTGAAATCTTCATGTCTGCCCCAGATAGGACGAAGTACATCATAATGAGCTGGAACATCTCTACTTGAGCAACGCGATCTGAGCACTCTTTGCTTAATCGTTCTTCAGAAATCGGCTGACCTTTATCATCCACAATATCCTTCAGCAGCAATGCTTTATTGATAGTATGCAGACGAGCTTCATAAGCAGTCAGCATAGTATCTGCACCCGAACGGTTGCCTTTGCTTGTCTTATAATTGATCTGCAACTTAGAGTTAAATGAACTTACTTTTTCCTCTTTAACAAACTCCCCATTCACCCGAAAGGCATAAGTGACTTCACGTTTTAGAGATAGCCCTTCCTTATCCTCATGACGAATATCATTCATTTCAATTTTTGGTTTTACCCAGATTGGCAAAGCATCTGTTGCTCCAACATAGGCCAGCAAACCATTAAAATCAACTTTACCTACAGCGCCATAGATAGCACCAAAGTCAATACCATAGTCCTTAATGGTTTCCGTTGTTTCCTCATTCCATGGAGCAATTCGATTACCAAAAATCTCAAAGAAAGCAATTGCTTTACGGATATAGGAAACAGCGGACTCACGCTTGAAATCGTTACGCTCAGTCTTCTCAATGTGATCCGCAATGATCTCCATAATTTTGAAGCAATTTCGGATACGAGCTCGTGATAGTGCTTTGATTTCTACGAAATGAAGTAGATTTTGGATATCATTATTTTCAGCAGAACATTCATCATCAAGAATTTCCTGCATACGTTCAGCAACCTCTAATGGCATCTTTTCACCAGCTGAGTAGGACTGCTTCACAATGGCCTTGATTGCCTCGCAAACCTCTTTCACCCATTGAGGTTTGCTGATTTCTTCAGTAACAGTGAAAAGTCGTAATTCGCCATCTTTTGCTTTTAAGTCATTAGTATATTGCAAAGAAGCTACTTTAGATTGTCCTTTGACTTGCATAGGATACTGAGAATTTTTGGCAATCACTGGATCAGAATATTTGAGATCGCCTAAGAATTGGTTGAGAGAATTCAGTGCCATACCTGTCGGAGCATTTTGAAGTACTTGCTGAACAATTTCAGACATCACTTGGTCTAAATCACGATAAGTCTGGGCAGTTTTAGCTTCAGATTCCTTATCAAATAAAGTGCTTATTCTGAGTTTTGAATCTTCAGGTAATAATTGAATATCTTTGATGATGTTATAAATTGGCTTTGAATCGTTTTTAGTCCCGATCTGCTTAAATACTGCAGACACAAAAGCGGTGGCATCAAAATGCAAATTATGAGAAGGCCCATAATAATTGAAGAAATGATCTGACTGATGGTTTTTAAGAGTCCCCACCATAGCTTTTAATAAAGGGGAAAGAATTATTTTAGGTGCGAGTGTACTTAGTTCAGTACTAGAACCATTGTTATTTAATTGCATTAAGTTTTATCCATGACAAAGTTGGCACTAAGAGGTATTTTTATATTTATTAAATATCAAAATCCTCTGTCTGAACTTTGATCATATTTTTTTTAATTAAGAATGTAAATATAAGTTATTTAGAGATTTCTTAAATCGCCACACATATCTTGATATTATGGGGGTAATTAAATCATATTGATAACCATAATTTTCTATATAACTTGGAAACTTGTACAGTAAAATGACTTCATAAACAGACGCGGATTAAAAACCATGGAATCCTCGGTAGCCTATAAATAACCGAAGTTATAAGTAGAGGTTAAGCAGCCATTAAAGGTGATCTTCCTTTGTTAGCTTGGTGTGGTCTTTCATGATTCGAATGCCACACCCAATCAGTTATGTAATCCTTGTGTCCTGCCATTTTTCAATAGCTAATCGTTTGAGAATAATCAATAGTGCAAATTTATAATGACTACTAAAACTCTCCGACTATAGAACCAGTTAGATATTTTTTAGGAATTTCAATTTTTTGAGCTGTAAGAATAAAATCAGGCATGTTTTTCCCAAAGTATATTCAGCCATTTTTCTTGTCGATCAGGTCGCTGATCTACTGTAATCCACTGTTTTAATACCCTAACCCCATTCAACCGATCTAACAATTCCTGAGCCTGTTCTTCATTTAAGTCAGTAAATGCTCTACCGCCTTTTGCTCTATCTGCTGTTCCATATTTAAAAGACATATAGCACACACCGCCACGGCGTAATGCAGCATGAATACGTTTTAAAACATCAGGGAGTCTATTACGAGCACAATGTAGTAAAGAGGCACATGCCCATACCCCATCATAAACATCGTGCATATCAAGCTCATAAAAACTTTGCTGCTGAACAGCGATACCAGTCAGTTGGCTCGCTCGTTCGACCAATACTTCAGAATAGTCGATAGCATCAACTTGATAGCCTTTATTTTTAAAAGCCAAAGTGTCACGCCCTGAGCCACAGCCTAAATCCAGGATGCGTGCTGAATCTGGCAACTCAGCTAAAAATGGTTGGTATAGGCTTTCCATATCCACATACAACGTGGCTTGTAAAAATTGATCTGCGTATTGGTTGTAATAGTCTATTGTTTTCATATTGATTGCTTAGGCTAAACACTGACCCCAGTCTACTAAAAAACAAAAAGATAAGGGAGCATTTGCTCCCTTATCTTTTTAGTCAAATAAATCTGCTCTTACTTCTTCCAAAGCACGATCTGACTTAAAACGATTACATATCGGGTGAATAATTGCTCCATTTTCTAAAACACCGTAACCACCTTCTGCTTTTGATTCACGATGATCTACTTCAGTCGATTCAAGGTATAAAGCGCTATCACATACTTCGCAATAGCTCCAAGTTTTCCTTTCCTCACGTTGATAAAGATTTCTTTTGGTCGCGAGTGAAAAATTTAGAGGTTTTTTCTTCTTTGTTTGTCTTGCTGATTTCACAAAGCTAACAACATCATCCACAATGCTCTCATCATAATCACCACCAAAACGGTCAAGGTAAAAATCATTAAAATTAATATAATCAAATGATTGACTCATCGAAAGAATGACGGTGTTCAAACAAACTTCATCTTCAAAATCTAATTCCATATTGAGTCCAATACAGATAAAGGCTTGATACACGTTCTTCAATCGCTCATGTGATCTGATCCCGCTACCAAACTTACCTACAGTTTCTTTGATCGCCACAGGAATTTTTTCAATTAAACTTTCAACACCACGGCGTGCTCGAGTAAATCCAATAAAATCTATCTTTTTATTCTGTATTTCAAAACAGTCTTCTTCAATTTCACAAACGATAGAGAACCAGGCCAAAAAGGATGTCACTTGAAAACGATTATCTTTATAAAAATATAGTTTTGGGTGTAAGCCAAGACTTGGAATCCGAATACTAATTGCTGGTGTAGCGATACGACACAGTACAACTCTAAGTTTTAGCATTAAATTTTCTATACGCTGACCTTGGTCTATACTCATAGTATTCTGACAAGTATCACCAAACATGATATTCAGGAGTTCATTGACCAAGCCGATTTTTTTACCATGTGTTAAATCCGGCTCTAAAAGTATTATCTTAAAAAGATGATCATGAATTTGCTCACCCAAAGTGATCACTTCATTTATCCGCTCGTAATTCAGTTCAGCCAAGTTGGATTTATTATCGTTTATATAACAACACGCATAAATCACATAAAAAGCATCACTCCCCCTATTTTGTAAATGATATTCTTCATCTGGATCTAATCGCTTCGTATCCGAATTGATTGAACAAAAGGCTTTTCGAGCTTCCTCAGGTGTCCCAATGACTTCAATAAAATTAATTTTGGTTGATTTTAATTTTTGCTGAAACTCAGAATCGCCACATAACTCTTGAAAATCAGCTAATCCACCTAATCGATTACGAATCTGACGAATATCTCGTTTTTGTGGTGCCGTGAATTTTGGGGCTCCTATTACTTGCTCATCAATAAAGTATCTTTTGATCCAAGCATAAATGATTGAAATCCTGTGCCCACCATCGATAATATAAATATTGCCAGTGGCATCCTTCCAATAGCGAACGCATAAATTGACATTACGATCATTCAAACAGTTTAGAATAAACTCCTGAATTTCAGCAGGGCTCCAACACTCTGTGGAGCGTTGATTATCTGCTTTATATAATTTTTCTAGAATCTCATGGTTGGCGAAGTCATAAAGTGATATTTCAAAGTTATGGTGCAGATTTGAGTGCGACATTTCGTCAAGCACCATCATTTTTCTTTGAATAATATTGGTTAAAAGCTTAGTACGGGCCATTTTATTTTCTCTAGGCAATACTTCCCTATATCTCGTAAGATTACGAAATTAGAAGTAATTAAAATTAAAGTTAGTGATTAATGAATTAAATATTCATTAATTCAGAAGTATCTTTTTGCTAGAGAAAAAACAGATAGAAATAATATACAGACGCATTTTAAACCTCGTTGATAGATTGTCGTTTGCCAACATCCTTTCCACGAGATGGAGGCAAACCAAATAGGGTGTGGAAATACCGCTCAACGAAACGGCCAGTCAAAGACTGCCCTACCTGGCTTACCATAAAAGCGCCATGTAGACACAAAAGAGCCACTAAAAGCGACTCTTTAGTTCGTTGAGTAACAGGTTTCCACGCCTGGTCACAGATTTTGCTGTAACATCTTTATCTTATGTGCATAAATTCAATTGGTCAAATTTTATGACTAATATTTAATCAGTTAATTCAAAAATAATTACCTATATTTTTAGAGGCTTATGAATACAGATGAGTATCTTATAATTTTCACAATATTTAGTTGATGTAAACTGATTAGAATAAAGCTGTATATATTTGAACAGCATATTTTAATAAAGGAAGTAGATTGAAACTGCAAATTTTATCAGATACTCATAATTCCAAATATTCAATATCAGAGCAAGCTGATGTCATTATTCACGCTGGCGATTTTTCTAATCGCTTAAGTGGTGCAATTGAGTTTGCCGAAAAATGTAAATCTCTGAATAAAAAATTTATCTTTGTTTTGGGCAATCATGATTACTACAGCTCTAACTACAATTCAGTCGTAGATTTTTTGAAAGAAAATTACCCTGAAAATGCACTACTTGAAGATAACCATATCAAAATACGAGATAAAATATTTGTTGGCGGCACATTATTTACGAATTTCTGGTCCAATTCCCCACTTACATCTCCTAGCGTAATTTTACAGTCTCAAAAAGATGCTGAACAATCGATTTATGATTTTGATCAAATCATGATTGGCCATGAAAATAGACCTATAACCGCCGATAACTACATAAAACTATTTAAAAAATATCATCAAAATATTATGCAGTTTAGAGGGCAAGATGATGTAATCGTCATTACGCATTTTCCACCTCATTTAGCTTGTCTTGATCCATATTGGAGTAATCACCCTATCGCATCAGCCCTCAATCCCTATTTTATTAATGATTTAGATGTCAAAGGCTTTAAGTTATGGATTTCGGGACATACCCATACATCAGTGGATACTGTAGTCGATGGATGTAGATTAGTCATCAATCCTTTAGGGTACCCACAAGAGCAAGGGAACAATGGATTTAGAGAAAATTTGATCATCGAAGTTTAAATAGATATATTTTTCTGAAACCTTTTTTTAAAGCGTCAGATAACTCGATTTTAAAATTGTCTGCAATATTAATGATGAAGCATCAGTCCTATCAAAACCTAAAATAAGTGACGTCACATGGTTTCTTTGATACTCAATAGTGCAGTTAGGACTTTTAAGCTTTAGCTCATGGTTCTAATTAGTATAGAATTACATAACATAACACCATTAAAATTTTATGGAAAAATGAGAAGACTAATCGATTTTAAAAATGTTGAACAAAGATCACGCCCAATTATTGAAGTTATACCTATGATATTTGATAACAGCTAAGCAACTCAACGTATTGTATTACATCATTTAAAACGTGTAATTCATCAACATAGAGATGAATTACAAAAGCTCGCAGATAGATAAAACTCATCATACTCTTCAATAGGCGTAACTGCATTCAGCCATTTTTATTCACTACATCAATTTATTTTCAAATTTTCCGCAATACTGATAATGAAATTTATACCACATCTGAACTAGGAGAAACTCATGTCGATTCCTTTAAATCCAGAAAATGATTGCAAGAATAAAATTGCAGATCAAATACTTAAAGATCTACTCGAAATCAACAAGTTCCAAGGTAATTCTATTAAAAAAATGAAAGCAGACCAAAATGGTATTTTCTATGTAGAACAAGAAATCTCAATTGAAGACTTCCACAAGCAATTTTGAGCGCTCTTCATTAAAACAACAGAAAGCACTTGAATTGTATATTTAAAAACTCAACCAAATTGTATCACCTGTAGAGGCATGCATCGTCTCAGCCGTTTTTTTAACATATCACATTCATCAACCTCTATTGATAAATCATCACACAGAGTACGATCACTGTCATTGATCGAACTTTCATGCGATTGAACAACTGCACCATGTTGAATCAGTTTAATTCTATCTTGTCTTAAGAGTTGCACACCTCTATAACTCGCACGCATTTGATTTAGAGCTTGAAGACGCCTTTCATTTGTGGTCATTATTGTTTTTCTCGACATCAATTACCCCCTTGATTTTTATTTTAAATAAGACCAACAAATTACAATATAAATTGAAATGAGGGAATGATCTAGCGATCAGATAATCCCCCTTTTTAATCACGGCGATCAAATAAAATTTGATCAATGTATTTAAAATCAGTCCTCTAAAAACTCTATCATATCTTGTTCAGTTATAACGGCTTTCATAGGAAGATGATGAGTTGCATTTAGTATCAACCTTCGATAATTATCTTTTATTATTTCATCTTGCTGATTTTTTTCTTCGGACTCAGCGGTTATATTTGCATTCTCTTTAGTAGCAATTCGATTTACCATAATGTTTACCTCACTTTACAGATTGCTCAAGTTCTTGCTTTTCAACACTCTGTGATACGAAGAAGAACTATTCAATAAAGCATGGCCACTTCTGAATGATAATTCTCGCTTAATTTCTTGATCAGCAATACTGGTCTCGCCGTGTATTTTTATGTATTCAGCCCGTTTTTGCATAAATATTCGCTCACGCTCTTGAACGCGGGAATTCAATTCAGTATTTTCCACTTTATGAGTAGCTATATAATTATAAGTAATGACTCCGCATATTATAATGAGAAAAAAACTGAGTTGCCTCTTTACATTTCTAGTCACAAATAATCCTTTCATATACATTTAATACTAAAGTTATCATGTACTCGCGCTGATGAATTTAAAAACTATAACGAATGAAACACTATAAAAGTTAATTACTGAGCCCTAGTGTTAAAATTTTTAAATTCAACAGCATTGCTTTAAAATTCAGCAAAAAAGTTAGGCCATGCAAAAATAATGACTCTTATTACGATTTATTTTGAGTCGGTTTAGACAACTCATATGCAATGATCCAGAATTGTACTGTACAGCAAGCTTGCTCAGATATAAGTACTTACATTAAGGCGGTTACAGCACTTAAAAGATATAAATCATCTTTTTAAGTGACAATATTTCAGTTGGTATAATTGAAGAAAGTCATAAGCTGTCGCAGTCATACAAATATCTATAGTGACTTAAAAATGTGTTTGATATAATTAAACACAGATTAAAGAATGACTAAAAAGAACAATATGGCTATCAACATATACGCTGCTTTAGAGCAACTTGGACTGACCGCTCAGAAACGTGCTATTCATATCCAATTTTCAAATACTGACTTAAATAACAAAGTCTTTTTGCAACGTGTTGATGGTACACATCAGTTGAATGATAGTGTTCACCTCCAATTAATCTGCCTAGCAACAGATGCCACTATTCCCTTAAAACAATTCATTGGTAGTCAGGTTGCTATAGATATTGTCACTGATCAATCGCAGTTGACTCGTACGACTGGGATTATCACCAAAGCTGATGCAGGTGCGAGTGATGGCTCACTGACGATTTATCGTCTCACCGTAGAAGACCCAACAGCATTGTTCAAACACCGCAGAAATAGCCGTGTATTTATGAATAAATCCGTACTTGATGTGGTCGATATTTTATTCAAAGAATGGCAAGCGAAAAGCCCATTACTCGCTGCAAGTTTAAGCTTAGATAAAAGCGGATTAAGCAAAAGCTATGATGTTCGCCCCTTCATTATGCAGAGCAATGAAACCGACTACGACTTTATCAAACGCCTTTTAGCCTCAGAAGGAGTGACAACTCTAATTGATGAAGCACAGCATACCGTGCTGAGTTCAGCTGAACAGATCAAACCACAAAAGCTTCGCTTAATTGATGATAATGCCCAATTTCAAGCATTAGATCGTCGTAATATTCGTTTCCATCGAAGTAGTGCTACAGAACGACAAGACAGCATTACCGCATTTACAGGATTACGTTCTCTACAACCAACTGCGGTCCATGTTCAAAGATGGCAAGCAGATGCATTAGCACAAGAAGAAGGTGCAGGCTCGGTACTCACAAAACATCAGCATTCAGACAATCAAGAGGTAGCAAGTTTGGGCTTAGAACAAGCCTTTCATGTCAGTCCTGCATGGATACAAAACCTCAAAGGTGAAGATGGTGCAACTCAATCAGGCAACAAACAAATCGAAAAACTGAATGACAATTTAAGCAAATACTTTAATTCGCAAGCCAAATACTTCAGTGCGACCTCAACAGTACGTGATGCACATGTTGGTTATTGGTTTAATTTCAAAGAACATCCTGAAATTGATCAACATCAAGGTTCAGATCAAGAGTTTCTAATCACCGCAAAGACCTTTTATAACCAAAATAATTTACCTAAAGATCTTACTGATCAAGTCACTGCCTTACTCCAAGAAAGCCATTGGCAACAACCTGAAATTCATACTAACAATCAAGATGAACGCCAAGCCAATAACCTTATATTACAACGTCGAAACATTGATATTGTTCCGTCGTACAATCCTTTAGAAGATCGACCTACGACCCATCCACAGCGTGCCAAAGTCGTAGGCGTTGAGAGTGAAGAAATTCATGTCGATGAATGGGGACGAATTAAAGTCCGTTTTCTATTTACTCGAACAGAAGACCATGCGCATGACAATGGTTCAGGCGCGAATAATAATGACACCGACTCTGCTTGGGTGGATGTACTCACCCCTTGGGCAGGTGAAGGTTATGGTGCACGATTCTTACCACGTATTGGTGAAATCGTTGTCATCAACTTCTTTGATGGCAATATCGACCGACCATATGTCGTTGGTCGTATTCATGAAGCACATCGTAGTCCAACTAAGTTTGATCAAAAAGGACAACTCCCTGATACCAAGAAGCTTTCAGGGATTCGCTCCAAAGAAGTCCAAGGCGAAGGCTTTGGTCAACTACGTTTTGATGATACGACTGGACAAATCTCTACCCAACTGCAGAGCAGTCATGGGACATCACAGCTCAATCTAGGTAATCTTAGCCATCCGAAAGAGACAAACACGAGTGATGGACGTGGAGAAGGTTTTGAACTACGAACAGATCAATGGGGAGCACTGAGAGCTAAGCAAGGATTACTCCTTTCTACCTACCAACAAGATCAAGCTAATGGTCAGCATTTGGATGCAGCAGAAACCAAATCGCAACTGGAATCCAATCTCAATAATTCTAAAGCCCTCAGTGAAGTAGCCAAAAATCAACAAACCGATCCTTTAGAAGTATTAGACAATCTGAAGCAATTTATAGAACAAATTGAACAAGAAAGTGAGGCTAAAGCAAAAGCCTTTAAACAAGCCATTATGGTATTAACTTCACCAAATTCGATTGCCCTAGCAACCAATGAAGATGTACATCTATCAGCAGATGGTCAAATCAGTCATAGCGCTGGTGATAGCATTAACTTGAGTACACAAAAGAGTCTTCTTATACATGCACAAAGCAAAATCAGTTTATTTGCAGCGCAGGAAGGTGCAAGGTTATTTGCAGGTAAAGGTAAGATAGAAATACAGGCACAAGGTGATGGTGCTGATTTAATTGCTCGTAAAGGGATTCAGATCATTTCGACGGAAGATACGGTTTATATCACTAGTCCGAAAGAAATAGTCCTGACTGGAGGTGGATCACAAATCAAGATCAATGGTTCGGGTATCTTCCCTACTACGGGTGGGAAGTTTGAGGTAAAAGCTGGACTACATAAGTTTATAAGTGGCGGTAAGGTATCTTCAACATTACCTGCACTGCCAGCTCTAAATTTAATGCCAAAAGAGTTGGAATTAAAATACATTTATGATGACTTAAAGCCTGTTGCACAAGCTCCATTTAAACTGATTTTTGCTGATGGTTCTGCCCAAGAAGGTGTACTAGATGCCGAAGGTTATGCCAAAGTCACTATTCCTAGTGATAAAACTCAACCTAAAGTCTACTATGGCTTTAGTAGTGTTGAGGCGAAACCAGATAGAGAAAAAATTGATAATCCTTTCAAAGATCAAAAAGTGATGAGTGTTATTGAAGCTGAACAACTTATTGAGCAATACAACCAACAAGAATTAGATGCATTATTAGATGAATATTTCCCCGATGAAATTGAAGACATGCTTACGTCGAATAATATCGAATACGACGATCATGTGAGCGATTATGAAGAACAATTAATACCACAACAAAATAATGTAGATGATGCAATAGCAGATGATTTAGAAGAAATTTTACTTACAGATGATTCTACTTCTAGATTAGACCTAGGAGATAAACAATGAATACTGCCGTAGCCAAGGGTTCAACGCAAGCTGTGAGAGTAACAGCTAAAGGGGAAGCATCGGCGGCTCAATGGATTAAAGGTGTGCTTGATGGTAGTGGCTCCAGTCCTGCTCAAATTATTGTTGCTGTTGTAGTTGGTTGTATTCCCTTTGTTGGTCAAGGTGTTGATGTAGGGAATGTGATTATTTCAGTCGTTAAAATATCAGAAAAACCTGATAATAAAGATCATTGGTTTGATTTGGTTTTTAATCTTGTTGCTTTCGTACCAGGCGCTGGTGATGGGCTAAAAGTTGTATTTAAACAATTACGATCTGGCAAAGCTATGGGCGCGATTTTAGATGCGATTCCAAATAAAACTTTGCGGGGAGACGTAGATAAATGGTTTAGAAGTTTAAATTGGAATACATACACAAAGGAATTGCAAACGACCAGTAATAAAATTATTGATGGTTTAATTGATGTGTTTGATAGCTGGATGACGAGAGCTGTTCTTGGTAATGCTAAATTAAAATCTTTAGTGACCCAACTTAAGAAAATGAAAAAGGTTGTTAATCAAAAAATTGATATGGTCATGAAAGAAATGCAAGCTGCACATAAAAAAGCACTTGCAACACCCTACCCAAATACAACTGCTAAAGCGCCTATTTCATCTCGAACACCGACAACAAGCAAACCAAATAATAATCCAGCCCCACGAACTCAGCAAAATGGCAATGTACCAAGAAATACAGGTGGTAATAATGCAAGTCCAGGGCGTCAAAATACTTCAACTAAACGACAACAATTAAAACGTAAGCGAAGATCGAATCAAGAACTTGGTTCAGGTGGTGAACATATAACAGATTACTACTATGTAAAACGTATGAAAAGTCGCTCTAAAATCAACAATAATGGAGTGCTATATGAATATCATGATACAGGTCATAACGGACTTGATCATGTTTGGCATAGTGCTCGTTTAGCGCATAAGTATCGTATTACAGACAGTAAAGCGACCAATGCACTGAGCCATCGAACACTGATGACACCAAAGGCAGCCATGATGGCATTGAAAATGGGCTTAGATGTTTATATGGCATCTGATGAAGATGATAAAGTGAAGCGCTCAGTGGGGACGACTGTGAGTGATGGGGTGCAAATGTCACATTTATGGATTGCTAGTAAAATAGATTCAGCCCAAATAGTATCAAAACACGACAATTTATTGGATAAAATAGAAGATTGGCGACGAGTTAAATTCAAACCATCCACAGAAAGAAAACTAGGTAAAACTATCTCAATTCGCTGTCCATATGATCGAAGTTTGGTCACTATTACTGGTGATAAATTCGATCATCATGAAAAATGTAAAGGCTTAAATAAACCTAAGTGTACACGGACAGTAACCGCACACGGTATTAAATTAGAATTTGTTTTACCAAACGAGATGTTGGAGAGATAAAAGAATGTCAACACAAGTAAATGATAAAGAAATAGATTGGCAAAAATGGTTGAGTTTAGAAGTAAAAGATACAAGTTTATTTAGAGATAAGTTGCTTGAGCAAGAAATGTATCACAAGAGATTTGATACGTTTGTTAATGGGTTATATACAGTTGTTGATGGATTTAGTCATTATAAAAATGATTCTAAATTTGGTGGATATATAGCATCTGGTCATCAAAGACTGAAAGATGCTCTGAACTTGATATCTTTACAATATTCAGCAGGTGGGGATTTAAGTTTTATAAAAGAACTTTATGCCTATCTTCTTCATTGGACAGAAGAATATGCTGAAACGAGTCATCTTTATAATTTAAGCCCAGATGCAGGTGGGCGTTATGTTTGGCATATTTCATTAGGAACAGAAGATTATTGGTATATTGCTTTGCGTTTAATTTGCTTCGGCTTACTTACAGGCTATACAGATCAAATGAAGCGAATTATGCCAATTATCGATTATGTGGAAGCAACTCCTGAAGGGCAGGAAAAAGATGGCCTAATCGAGCGATTAGTTGCTCCATTTGTAACAGATCGAGGCATACCACCGAATGATGCACGTCGTCATTTGCCTTATCGTAAGCTCATTAAAGTTTTTGAGGCGGATGCAGAAAAGCGTCCAGCAATGATGTTGCAATACTTAGAAGATTGGTATGAAGCCAGTCGTCGTGAACCATACTTTGAACAGCATCCAGAAACCGACTTAAGATCTGGTAGAAGTTATTATGGTTATTGGTCATGGGAAGCAGCAGCTGTTACATGGTTGTTAGATATTGATGACACCACTTATCGAGATCACCAATTTTATCCAAAAGATTTAGTTGATTTTGCTAAAGCACAATCAGAAAAAGTACAAGCACAAGATTCGGTAGAAAAAATTAAAATCAAAGGTGGGGATAAATGTCCAAAAACAGGTTATTGGACGACACCTGCTCAGCCAAATCAACGTCTGCACTTTAATAAAGGTGAGATTTTACCAACGCTTTCAGAACAAGATTGGGGTGAAGTGTATTGGTATTTTGATGGTGAAGAATGATTTATGCCCTTCGGGGCATTTTTTTCGTAGAACCAATAATTTTCACTTTTTCGTTATTCTGGATATGCTACGCCATAGAATCAAAATAAAGCCCAAAATCAAGGAAGTACAAGAGGTTAAAAAGGAAATTAATACAATCCTTCAAAGTAATTGATCAATCTAAGAATTAAGATTAAAGCGAGAATCTTGGGATCTCGCTTTTTTGTGAACCCAATGGACTTACTTAACTGAAATTACTGGACTACTCGTAATTGGAATTAGTGGACTACTATTGATGATATATACAGGTAATGTCTACATAGGGTCTTCTGAAGGTATATACATATATAGTAACCACAAATTGAACAAAATTAATATCAGTAGTCAAATTGATGAAAATCTTGTTTTTCAAATTAGAAGCATCAAAATCCTATCTTTGGGCGTTTACTAATAAATTTATTCTCCGTTTTAATGGTGTTGATTGGGTAATAATAAATCATCCTGATAATTACGTAACAAACATATCAATCTTTTCAGTTAAAGCAAGTGGTAGATTTTTGTAGTAATACTTATTTTTAATGTGGATTCAATGAGTTTTTTTACACTATTTTTAGAAAAAATAGGATCTATTTTAATATTTATCTCAATCCACAGGTGTTTCAAGGTCTTGGTTTTGAACACTCTATACGAAGATAACTATTAATTAAATAATATCTTCTTTGGAATTTGCCTCTGTATTTTCTACTTGATGAGGGCTTTGTTGCATAAACCTAGCATGTAAGGCTTATTCAGCAATATAATTTCAAAATGAATAAACCTGCAGCTAAAATCTACCATACAACCAATTGGTCATCCTATAATCGAGCCTTAATTAATCGAGGCAATATTTCCATTTGGTTTGATCCAAAGACTCAGTGGTATGCACAATCACAAGGCAAGCAAGGTCGAAATCAAACCTATTCCGATACAGCGATTCAATGCTGCTTAATGATCAAATCTCTATTTCGACTCTCTTTACGCATGGTTACAGGTTTTGTTCAAAGCCTGATTAAGCTTTGTGGATTAGATTGGACAGCTCCGGATTATTCCACCCTTTGTCGTAGACAGAAGCATATTAATATTGCGATTAGCTATCAAAAAAGTAGTAATGGGCTGCATCTACTTGTAGATTCTACTGGCTTGAAGTTTCTTGGTGAAGGTGAATGGAAATGCAAGAAACATGGGTCTGAATATCGTCGCCAATGGCGTAAGCTTCACATTGCTATAGATGCTAAAACCCTGCAAATACGTGCAGTACAACTCACCACAAATGATGTCAGTGATTCTCAAGTATTTGAAGATTTACTTGCTCAAATTCCCTTGGATGAACAAATTGATTCTGTTTATACAGATGGTGCTTATGACACGAAGCACTGCCGACAACTCATTTTAGATCGAGATGCATATGCGGTCATTCCACCGAGAAAGAATGCAAAACCTTGGAAAGATCAACAAGCGAGGTCTATAGAACGCAATGAGTTATTGAAAACAGTCAAACGGCTAGGAAGATCGCTTTGGAAAAAGTGGTCTGGTTATCATCGTCGAAGTTTGGTGGAAACCAAGATGCATTGCATCAAATTATTAGGCGATAAATTAACATCAAGAAGTTTCCCTAGTCAGGTGAATGAGATTCATGCACGCATAGCGGTCTTGAATAAATTCACAGAATTAGGTCGCCCTCATACCCAAGTTGTCTCTTAAATTTAACTCAATTAGGGTAGCTCTGCCTTTCAAACCTTTGTGCAACAAAGCC
>NZ_JCAKMZ010000018.1:0-70099 GCF_059515865.1 Acinetobacter sp. CY73
TAACACTACGCCATAATCGTTCAATCATGACATTATCAACCCAACGACCTTTACCATCCATGCTGATTTGAATGTCATTTGATTTCAACACGTCAATAAATGCATCACTGGTAAATTGACTGCCTTGGTCTGTATTAAATATTTCAGGTGGGCCATATTTTTCAATCGCTTCATTTAAAGCCGCAATACAAAAATCCACCTCCATACTAATCGATACCCTATGCGCAAGTACCTTGCGGCTATGCCAATCAATCACAGCACATAAGTAGACGAAGCCTTTTGCCATAGGGATATACGTTATATCCGTTGACCACACTTGATTACTGCGCTGAATAGCCAATCCTTTGAGCAGATATGGATATTTACGGTGAGCTTGAGTAGCCTGGCTTAAATTTGGTTTACAATATAACGCCTGAATACCCATTTTCTTCATTAAAGTACTTGTATGACGTCGTCCTATATGATGCCCTTGACGATTCAACAAATCACGCATCATACGACTGCCTGCAAAAGGATATTGCATATGTAATTCATCAATACATCGCATCAGCTTCAAATCTGATGAGCTAACAGGTTTTGGGCGATAATAATAACAACCACGAGAGACCTTCAGTAACTTAGCTTGTTTAGATACTGAAATCTGAAGTGAGTGATCGATTAACTTTTGTGGTTGAAGCGGCCCAGTTTCTTCAACACACCTTCTAAAAAATCAATTTCTAATGCCTGCTCACCGATTTTTGCATGTAACTTTTTAAGATCAATGGGCGGTTCTGCTGGAGCTTTTGATTGATCGAAGGCTTGCGAGGAAGCTGAGATCAATTGATTTTTCCAGTCGATAATTTGGTTTTGATGAACATCAAATTCAGCACTCAATTCAGCAAGTGTTTTTTCTGCTTTAATCGCAGCAAGCGCTACCTTAGCTTTAAAGTCGTTTGAATGATTTCTTCTTGGTCTACGTGCCATAAAATACTCCATATATTGATGTTTATAACATCATTTGAGGAGCAGAATATCACTTATAGGAGTTGTTCAAATTTCCCGATCCATCTCTCAATCAAACTGTTCTTTATTGCTTTATGGATAAGTTTTTCCTTTTCAGCATCATTGAAGGACGCTTTTAATCAAACTGGTGCATTCATATTATCCATTGCATGGTCACTGACACACTCACAAATGCCTTTTTGATTAACGAGGTTTTGCTGTTCATTCATCAAAAATGCCGTGTCCTTCCAAATTCTCGAGCCAGAAAGTGCTTGATTACATTTTATTTGAATGGCGGGCTTAATTAGTTTTTGACTTAAACGCTCTGTTCGGTCAGCAAAAGTAATTCGACATCCCTATTGCCATACCCATACGATCAGCATGCAATACTTCAGCATGTTTTGATTCTTCAAGAAATCTCATTTGAATTTCAATGCTATAAAATAATAAAGCTGTGAACGATCACAGCTTTATCTTAAACATCTATGCACTGTTCAGCTTATGCATGCTAAAGCTTATGCAATCGCATTAATTTTCGCTGTCCAATTTTGTTTTTCTTGATCAGAAATAAATGAAGCCTCAAAAGAATTAATGGCGAGTTGCTTCAACTCTTCATGACTTAAATCTAAAGATTCAGCAATGGCAATGAAGTTATCATTCATATAACCACCAAAATAAGATGGATCATCAGAATTGACTGTTACATGCACGCCCTGTTGTAATAAACGACGGATATTGTGCTCTGCCATATCATCTACCACACGAAGCTTTAAGTTTGATAATGGACAAACCGTGAGTGGCATTTTTTCAGCAATCAAACGCGCCATTAACTTTGGATCTTCTTCTGAGCGAACACCGTGATCGATACGATTGACTTTAAGCAAATCTAAAGCTTCCCACACATATTCAGCAGGGCCTTCTTCACCCGCATGCGCCACGATGAGGAAACCTTCTTCGCGCGCTTTCGCAAACACGCGCTCAAATTTAGAAGGCGGATGCCCAACTTCACTTGAATCTAAACCAACGCCAACAATTTGATCTTTATAAGGCAATGCTTGTTCAAGTGTTTTAAATGCGGCCTCTTCACTCAAGTGACGTAAGAAGCACATAATCAAGTGTGACGTAATACCCAACTTAGATTGGGCATCATCACAAGCACGTTGTAATCCATTCAATACCACTTCAAATGCAATACCACGATCCGTATGTGTTTGTGGGTCAAAGAACATTTCAGTATGAACCACATTGTCTTCTGCACATTTTTCAAAGTAAGCCCATGCAAGATCATAAAAATCTTGTTCATGAATCAACACATTTGCGCCAGCGTAGTAAATATCTAAGAAGGATTGAAGATTATGGAAGTTATACGCTTGTTTCACTTCTTCAACACTTTTATATGGAATATCAATTTGATTACGTTGCGCAATCGAGAACATGAGCTCGGGCTCAAATGTCCCTTCGATATGGACGTGTAATTCTGCTTTGGGTAAAGCACGAATGAGCTCTAATTGATTCATGTGAATGACCTCAAAATATAAAAAATCAGAAAAATATCAATATAAAAAAAGGGTGCAAACTGAGTTTACACCCTTTTTGTGATGGACGTGTTAACCACCAAATGCAACAAACTTAATCACCCACAGTACCGCAATGATCCATACCATGTACGGAACTGTTTTTGCTTTACCTGTAAATAACTTAATCAATGCATAGCTGATAAAGCCCATGGCGATACCATCTGCGATTGAATAAGTGAAAGGCATGAACACAATAGTCAAGAATGCAGGTACAGCTTCAGTGATATCATCCCAATCGATATTGGTGATACCCTGAATCATCAACACACCGACAAATAACAATGCAGGTGCTGTTGCAAAACCAGGTACCGATTGAGCAAGCGGCGCTAAGAATAAGCACAATACAAATAGAATACCCACAACTACAGCGGTTAGACCAGTACGACCACCTGCAGCGACGCCCGCAGATGACTCGATGTATGGTGTAGTAGAAGAAGTACCCAATGCAGCACCTGCAACAATTGCAGAAGAGTCAGCAAATAAAGCTTTCTTTAAGCGTGGCAATTTACCATCTTTCAACAAGCCCGCACGGTGAGATACACCGACCAATGTCCCTGTAGAATCGAATAAATCAACCAAGAAGAATACGAAAATCACACCGATCAAACTTGCGGTAAATAGACCCTCAAAGTCCATTTGCATGAATGTAGGCGCCATCGAAGGAATTGTACCTACAACACCTTTAAATTCGTTATAACCTAATGCAGTAGCGATTGCAGTCACAACCAAAATACTGATAATAATGGCGCCACGCACTTTAAAATGATGCATAACGACAACCATTAAGAACCCTAACAATGCCAGCATGACAGAAGGTTGCTTAAGATCCCCTAAACCCACCAATGTTGCAGGATTATCAACAATAACTCCTGCATTTTTCAAAGCTACAAGCGCAAGGAACAAACCAATACCGCCACCAATCGCAAACTTCAATGACATTGGAATCGCGTTCACAATCGCTTCACGGATTTTGAACATACTGATTGCAATAAAGACCAAACCAGATACAAATACAGCTGCTAATGCAGTCTGCCAAGGCACACCCATTCCGATACATACTGAATAAGTAAAGTAGGCATTGAGTCCCATACCTGGTGCTAATGCGATTGGATAGTTTGCTACGATTCCCATAACCAAACAACCAATTGCTGCAGCTAAACAGGTAGCCACAAATACAGCACCATGGTCCATTCCTGTTTCAGAAAGAATCAATGGGTTGACGATAATGATGTAACACATGGTTAAAAATGTCGTTACACCTGCAAGGACTTCTGTTCTGAAGGTGGTTTTGTTTTCACTTAATTTGAATAAGCGTTCAAGCAAACCCACTGAAGGATTGGGATTTGTCATTGGTGAGCCCCTGTTTAAGATTGAGCTATGTGTTAAGTAAGTTTAGATCATTTATAAAATGAATTACTGGTGTATTTTGCATCAATAATACATTCAAAAAACGTACCCAAATGACAGTTCCGATCAATAAAATAGAATTAAAAAAGCTGCATCTATGCAGCCCTCTTATAACAATTCAGTTTCATTCGCCAAACACGAAGAACAATTCATTTCGCGATTAGTACATCGGAATTATTTTACAAATTATAACATACAGTTTATTCAATATAAGTAAATCCAATATGATCTCATCAGTTCAAAGCATGCATCAATGCTAAAATATCCCTAATAAATCTAACTTAACAATATAAATTATAGAGTTAATTTTACCCCAATTGCTCTTAATTGATTAAATTTTAAGCCATATAAATTGGTATTTCTAGAGAACCATATAAAAATTAAGCCACTCAATTATCTGGAAAATTGGATAATTACATTAAAAATATTTCTATCAAATGGGAAGAAAAACAGACATTTCAATTCTATTTACATCGGTTTAAAACTTTAATCATTGAAATCAAAAAGACCGATGCCTAAGCATCGGTCTTTTCTTTAAACTAGTATGAAATCACACCATCATGAGCGACTTCAAACTTATATATTAAAGGCTAGCAAGAGCTGCGTTAAGCGTAGCACTTGGACGCATTACAGCATTTACTTTGTCTTGATCAAGCGCGTAATAACCACCGATATCAGCAGCTTTACCTTGTACTGCTGCAAGTTCAGCAACGATTTTGTCTTCATTTTCAGCTAAAGTTTTCGCGAGTGGCGCAAACTTCGCTTTTAATTCAGCATTTTCGTCTTGAGCAGCAAGTTCTTCAGCCCAGAATTTAGCAAGGTAGAAATGACTACCACGGTTATCCAACTCACCTGTACGGCGTGAAGGAGACTTATCGTTATCGAGAAGTTTACCCGTTGCTTGGTCTAAAGTTTTAGCAAGTAACTTGATGTCAGCATTATTTTCTTTAATGCCCATTTCTTCTAGCGATACAGCTAGCGCCATGAACTCACCCAGTGAATCCCAACGTAAGTGGTTTTCTTCAACAAGCTGTTGTACGTGTTTAGGTGCTGAACCGCCTGCACCAGTTTCGTACATACCACCACCCGCCATTAACGGAACGATAGACAACATTTTTGCCGAAGTACCCAATTCCATAATTGGGAACAAGTCTGTGAGGTAATCACGCAGGATGTTACCTGTTACAGAAATCGTATCTAAACCACGCGCAACACGCTCAAGTGTATAACGCATCGCACGAACTTGAGACATGATTTGAATGTCTAGACCCGTTGTGTCGTGATCTTTCAAGTAAGTTTGTACTTTCTTGATAAGCTCATTTTCGTGTGGACGGTATGGGTCAAGCCAGAAAATAGCAGGCATACCTGAGTTACGAGCGCGAGTTACAGCCAATTTCACCCAGTCACGGATCGGTGCATCTTTCACCTGACACATGCGCCAGATATCGCCTTCTTCCACGTTTTGAGACATCAACACTTCACCAGTTTCGATGTCAGTGATGTTTGCTACGCCAGCTTGAGCGATTTCAAACGTTTTATCGTGCGAACCGTATTCTTCCGCTTTTTGCGCCATCAAGCCCACGTTCGGTACAGTACCCATTGTACGTGGATCGAAGTTACCATTCCATTTACAGAAATTGATCATTTCTTGGTAAATACGCGCAAATGTAGATTCAGGCATTACTGCTTTACAGTCGTAAGGTTTGCCATCAGCGCCCCACATTTTACCGCCACCACGGATCATTGCAGGCATTGAGGCATCTACAATCACGTCGTTCGGTGAATGGAAGTTTGTGATGCCTTTTGCAGAATCAACCATTGCAAGTGCTGGACGGTGTTCTTGGCAAGCATGTAAATCAGCAATGATTTCTTCACGTACAGAGGTTGGTAAAGTTTCGATCTTTTCGTAAAGACCAGCCATACCGTTGTTGACGTTAACACCAAGCTCATCAAACAATTTTGCATGTTTTTCAAAAGCTTCTTTGTAGTAAATTTTCACACAGTGACCAAATACGATCGGGTGTGAAACTTTCATCATGGTTGCTTTTACGTGTAAAGAGAACAAAATACCTGCTTCTTTACAATCATCTAATTCTTTTTCATAGAAATCGCAAAGCGCTTTCTTGCTCATGAACATTGAATCAATAATTTCGCCGTCTTGAAGTGCAACTTTTTCTTTAAGAACAACAGTTTCACCACTGTTCGTCACAAGTTCCATTTTTACGTTACGTGCACGGTCAAGCGTCATTGATTTTTCGCCATGGTAGAAGTCGCCTTCATCCATGTGAGAAACGTGAGTTTGTGACCACTGTTTCCACTCTGTCATAGAGTGTGGGTGCTTTTTAACGTAGTTCTTAACAGCAGCAGGTGCACGACGGTCAGAGTTACCTTCACGTAATACTGGGTTTACAGCAGAACCTAAACATTTGCTGTAACGTACTTTGATCGACTTTTCTTCTTCAGTTACCGGATTTTCTGGGTAATCTGGAATTGCGTAACCCTTCGATTGAAGTTCTTTAATGCACGCTGTCAATTGACCTACAGAAGCACTAATATTTGGGAGTTTAATAATATTGGTGTCTGGGTCTTGTGTAAGACGACCTAACTCAGCAAGTGTATCTGGCACTTTTTGCTCTTCAGTGAGGTAATCTGCGAATTCTGCGAGTACACGTACCGCTACAGAGATGTCACTTTTGACAATCTCAACGCCAGCAGGCTTAGTAAAGGTCTCAATGATCGGCAGTAGAGAGTAAGTCGCCAACAATGGCGCCTCGTCGGTCAGTGTGTAAATGATTGTTGACTTTCCACCAGCCATATATAGCCCCTTGCTTTAGATTGAGTATGTGAGTACCGAACTTTTGATCCAGCCTCATCGAACCGATTTGCTTAAATAAAAACATTGAGAGTATCGTTCTTCATTGCAATTCAGTCAACGAAATATCATTTTGGCTCGCTATTTTGATGAAATATTGTCCAAAAAAGTATTATTCTTTAGTTGCAGAGCACTGTACTAATTTCATTCTATCTGAACTTAGAAAGAACTCCCTCTCTTTAGCCACAATAACTCTTCAAAAATTTCATCAATACATGAACATTGATTTAATCAGAATAGAATGATTATAGACTATTCAATATAACACTTTGATGGCAATTCATTTCATTGCGTTTTATTTTATGATGCATTTTAAAGGTCTGAATCATTTACACAAAATTCTGATACTAATATTTCTGCCCAGACCGTTGTCATTCAAAACGATCATTTAGTCAACCTATCCTGCCTAAGTTTGTAAATTTAGAGTAAAGCTATAAAAAGCATCAATATAAATTCAACAGACACATAATCCCAAATAAGCTGACTGACTCTATCCATTCGATCGTTGCACCCATGGTATCACCTGTAATTCCACCGATCCGCTGGATAAATTTAGCTCTTAAATACCACATAATGATTAAGCTCAAAACCACAAGTATGAAACCCCACAGCCCAACGATACCGCAGAGCCCCAAGACTCCAACAATAATCATATAACTGAGTTTTCGAGGAATATACTGACTCATTGCTGTGCCTAAACCCTGATCTCTGACATAAGGTGTCGTTAGAAATAAGATCAATGGACTTAATCGTGCAAGCATCGGAACGAAGAGAAGTAACCATAGCTGTTGCTGTTCTAATAAAACATATAATGCAGACCATTTTAAAGCACAGACAATCAGTAAACTCAGAACGCCGATGGGTCCACTCCTTGGATCTTTCATAATCCTTAAGGTTCTTTCAGGATCACCAAAGCCGCCGACCCACGCATCTGCAGTATCTGCAAGACCATCTAGATGTAAACCACCCGTGATCCAGATCCACACCACCAATAATAATGTCGAAAGCAAAACAATCGGGAGTTTGACTAAAACTACAGCGATGGCAAAAAGTACAAGCCCAATCAGGAGTCCAATCAAAGGATAAAACAACAGCGACTGTGCATTCTGTTGAGATGATGGCATCTGTTTTAACTGTATTGGAAATAAGGTTAGAAACTGAAGGGCGATCCACAGCGGCATCATGACTAATTCTCCAGAATGAGTTGATTCTGCTCATTCATTTGAAAAGAAACCAATTCACCCAACTCAGCGCTCATTTTCAAAATATCATCTAAGGGCTGTGTCAAAGCCATGAGCTTAAACATCTTAATGACACCACCATGCGTGATCACCAAAGCCTTTTGAACTTGATGTTGTTGCATGCGTTGTTGTATGTCCAAGAGACTATTTTCAATTCGCTTTTGAAAATGCAGGATTGATTCGGCTTTAGGTGGTGTAAAGCGTGTAGGTGTTTCCCAAAATGTGGCAAGTTCTTCGGGAAAATGATCATAAATCCATTGCGTGGTTTGACCTTCCCAATCACCAAAACTCATTTCTTTTAAGCCGTCATTTACCCATAACGGACATTCGAGCTGATTTTGCACATGTGTTGCAAAATGCAGACAACGCTGTAAAGGTGAACTGATGATGACATCCCAGTCAGCATGCTCTTGAAGATCTAATGCATCTTGCATCTGTTGCCAGCCTTTTGCCGTTAATGCATCATCAATCGCACCACGCAAGGTATGACTCAGCTCTGTTTCACCGTGACGCAATAGATCCAGTTGCATCATCTTAAATCTTCTCACCGATCACCGCGGCATCCGCGAAGGTTGCCATTTGATTATGTAAAACACAGGCAAGACGTACAACTCCAAGTGCTGCTCCCGCACCACTTCCCTCACCCAATCTTAAATTCAACTGTAATAGTGGTTTTGCATTTAACTCTTGCAGAAGTCGAGCATGACCATATTCAGCAGATTGATGCCCAAACAGCATCCATTGACGCACATCAGTATTTAAACCTACGGCGATTAAAGCCGCCGCTGTACTGATAAATCCATCCACTAAAATAGCTAATCCACGCTGTGCACAACGCACATAAGCACCGACCATCGCCGCAATTTCTAAACCACCGACCGCACATAAAATTTTAAAGGCATCATCGCCTGCCCAATCTTGATGTAATGCAATGGCTTGTTGGATGACTTGTTTTTTACGCGCAAGTTGTTCTTGTTTAATGCCCGTTCCCATGCCCGTCAGTGCTTCTTCAGATTCTTTCAAAAGTAAACACGCCAGAGCCGAAGCTGAACAGGTATTTCCTATGCCCATCTCACCTGCGACATAAATTGAGGCATTCTGAGTCATGGCTTTCTCTACACTTTGATAGCCTAACTGCATCGCAGCCATACATTGCTCAGTGCTCATTGCCAACGTTTTTACAAAATTCTGTGTGCCTTGCATAATGCTATGACGCTCAACCCCTGCATAGGAATAGGCATCCCCCACACTTCCACAGTCAATCACTTGTAAATGTGCGCCATAGTGCTTCGCCATCACACTGATGCATGCGCCACCTGACGTGAAATTTTGCAACATTTGGCGGGTAACCGCTTGTGGGTAAGCAGAGATCTGTTCTTCCATCACACCATGATCGCCTGCAAATATAGTGATCCATGGGAAATCAATCTGTGGTGTAGGTGTCGCCTGTAAGGATGCCAACTGAGTCGCGATCTTTTCCAAATCACCGAGAGAACCAGTTGGCTTGGTCAGTTGCAATTGGCTATCCAATGCCACTTGATACGCTATTTGATCGGGCATTTGACACTGTTCTAACCACCACGCCATTTTTCTCTCCATCTTTCATTCACACTTTAGAAATTCACTCTAAACTTTTCAATTTTTAGTTCAACATATTGAAAATAAATATCTTAAAATCACTATTTAAGCTTCATCGGAAAGCCTGCAACACAGAATGTCACGTGATCCGCAAGTTGCCCTAATCGTTGATGCATCCGTCCAGATTCATCCACAAACTGTCGCGTCAGCTGTCCCATTGGCACAACCCCCAACCCAGTTTCATTACTGACCAATATGACATTGGATTGAAGCGTTGAAAGTACAGCGTAAAGCTCATTCAGCTTTTCAGTCCATAGATCATTATTTTGCATGAGTAAATTATTCAGCCACAAGGTCAAACAATCCACCAAGATCGTTTGCTCTGCTTGATCTATGCGCTGTAGCTGTTGTGCCAACTCAATCGGTTCTTCAATCAATACCCAGTCTTGAGGGCGTTGCTGCTGATGATGCTGAATACGATCCGTCATTTCATCATCCCAAGCTTGCGCGGTTGCGATATAAATGACTGGATATTGAAGCTGAGTTGCTCGCTCTTCCGCCATCCGACTCTTGCCCGATCGAGCACCACCTAAAAAAAGATGAATCATGACTGTTCCAAATGAAAGTGTTCTAGCGGAAATAACTGACCTTGTAACTCATGGGCTTGAAAATACCCAAAAGTTAACCGATCAACATTGAATTCAAAGGATCTTTGAGTGAGAGATTGAATTTTACTGAAAATTAAATCACTGCAAATGACCTTTTTATACAGCCCCAGAGTGATATGAGGACAATACTCTAATGCGGCTATTTCAATATTATAGCGTTTAAAAACATCACGAATTTGTTTGAGGTCATTAGAACGGTCTTCAATTTCTACGAATAACGCGCTTTCAAAACTATTCACTGCACCCGTTTGTAAACTAAATTGTTTTAAATTTTCTTTGAATAATGCTGTCAAATGACTTTGCAAGTCAGATTGGAGAAAATCATCGTTCAATTGTTTCTGCTCAGTTAAAAAGCCACAGATAAACAAGGTGATGTGATATTGGCGCAAATTGGGTGTATACAACGCATCTTGAAAATGATGTTTAATTTGATCCAGATATTCAATCAATTCAGGCTGATCAATTTCCAAATACCACAATGCATAGTGCTGACGATGCTGATGCCATTCGCAGTAATCTCGATTTTCAGTAGGGAGTGTTTGTTGACCTGAAACTAAGTACACACTAAACAACGATTTTAAAAAAAATAAATTAGATCATATTTTTAGGAAAAGAGAACTAAAATTTACTCATGATGAGCTGAATAATTTTTATTAAAAAAAGATAATAAAAAAACCTCCCAAGCTGTTCACAAGGGAGGTTTTTGTTCTAAAGACGGTTTATTCTGAAGAACTGAATCTTGGTAGGTTTAACCAGATTCGAACTGGTGACCTCTACGATGTCAACGTAGGATTGTTTTAATAAAAACAGTTACTTAAACGAATATGACGTAATTTTGACGTAAACGTGACTTTATCCACAAGTCTTAGAATCCTTGTGTAAGCCTATTTTATCATCTATTTTAGAATCTCAAAGCAATAATTAGATTAATTAGAATTATGAAAACTTGGCTCTACTTCTATATAAAGCACACGATTTGTAGTTAGATCAGCCAGCGCATTAAAGTGCCATATTTTTGATATGACGTTAATCCCATAGATGGCCAACCATTCCACCCATAACCAAACACAATTGATTCTTTATTTTTATTTTGATATAACATCTATAACAAAAAGAAATGTATGAGCGCTTGTTGAATTACTCTATATAGAATACTATTCGCTCATGCTAAAGGTTTAAAGAAGTTTGGTAGATTTCTTTTCATCCTGCAAATAATTTAATTAAAATATATTCAGTTCACAGACCCGAAGGAGTTAATTATGAAAGATGCTAAAGTGGTATTTGCAACTGTCGAGTGCTTCGAGGGTTGCAACATCTAATTTTAAAAAACAGGCAAAAGTCCTCTTAATGAGGGCTTTTTTTTCACTCTAACTTTTGGATAGTGTAATTAAAGATGGCAGCACAAGAGATTATTTTATTAGGGGTTTCACTTGGAACATGGATTCAATCCTTAAGTGTTGTTGTTGCCACTGGGGCATTGGTTTTTAACGGATTACAGGTAAAAGCTGTTAAAGTTCAAAATACACAAAATGAAAAAAAGGCTCGTCAACGGGCAACTATAGATTTAGCTTTGCATGAGCGTATAGACACTAAATTTATTGAATGCCGGAAGAAATTTGCAGAGTTGCGTGATCAAGACAAATTAACAGCTTTAGCTTGCCAGAAGAATAACAAGCTCGACAATGACGCGATTATGGGCTTTCTGAATCACTATGAATTCTTGGCTTGTGGTATTTTTGAGGAAGCAATTGATGGCGAGCTTTATAAGCGCATGATGAAAACATCTGTTATCCGTGATTTTGACTCCCTTAAACCATACATCATGGAAATAAGAAATCAACGGAATAACCAAAATATCTACTGTGAAATTGAAAAATTAGTTGAGAAATGGCGATAAGACAAAGCCCTCACTTAGAAGGCTTATGAATCTTAATATAAGCATCAACTTTCGCAGCGCACTCAGCATATTGTTCAGTGTGTTCAACATAGCGTGTTAATAACTCGCCCATGGTTCCTGATTCAAGCCCTTTTAATTCGTCACACTTAATTAGAAGTGATGCGGGAATTTGTGGCATTAACGGCTTTGTTGGCGATTGACAGCCCAGCATCGTCAAGCTTGCACTCAGTATAAATACGCTCAGTAATAACTTTTTGAGTTTCATGTTTAATGTCTCTGAATTCTATTTTGATGTTTTGGCGTTCGGCTTCTAAATCAGATTCAACCTCTCTGACTTTTTCTTGTAGATCAGCCAGTGCTTTATCTTGTAGAGCCTTTTCTTCAGCAATTTGCTTTTCAAACTTAGCTGTGGTTTTAGCTTCAATTTCATTGCGCTGATTCTTCATATTTGAATAACAGCTGAATTGAACAAGTGAGACAATCACAAGCGCAACGATGGTATAGATTCGATACATTACTGTGCCCCCATGCATTTTGCGTGTCGTTCAAGTTGTCTGGTCCATACGCCAGAACAGCGCTTATTACCTGGCGTACTGCAGTCGTAACCGCCTGAATATTTGTATTTCAGCAATGAATCACAAGCTTCCTTGTATTTACCAAGTTTTAAGTTTTTCAACATGGATGACTTGGACCAATTACCAATTCCGAATTGATAAGAGAAATCAATAAATGCGTCATATTCATGCTGATAAATCGGCACGTTCAAAATCGTCTTATTGAAGCGTTGTGCATCTTTGTTCATGTAATGCCGTAAAAAATACATACCTTGTGCGCGTGTAACCGCAGGATCAGTAAGTTTTACTTTTGTGCCATCTGGATATGTAGTAGTCCCAAATGCAATTGTTGGCACATCGTTTTTCGTTGGAATGACTGGCTTTGCTGTAAAGCCCTCTTTTTTCGCTGTCGCTTGAATTTGCTGTTCACTAGGACCGGATATAAAAAAACCGCCAAATAAGGCGGCTGATAATGTCGAACCTGCGACAAGTAGTCTAGTTTTGCTTTGCATTGCATTGCTCTCTTAATTTTTGAACAGTAAGACGTTTGATTTCTGTCTCGATCAAATGAATTTCAGCTTCACGACGGTCTTTCTCTTTTTGAAATTTTCGATTAGACAAGAAATTTAAAAAACTAATAATTAGACCAGCAAGACCTATGCTCACACCGATCCAAAACCCCCAATCAAACGATGCAAAATACGACAGAAGCGTAACGCCCGTACCTGTCGCAGTTGCTGTTTTTCCTGCTATTGCTGTCGCAGTTTCTGCAACAAGTGCGGTCTTTTCAGACATCACGCCCCCTTATTTTGGCAATAAAAAAGCACCCGAAGGTGCTTAGAAGTAAGTTGCTGTCTTTAATTCTGACAAGTCTAATGTTCGACTGTAAGAAACAATATTAAAGATTACCATGTCAGCTTGAATACCAACCCAATTTTCAAGTGATCCTGCAATTTTTATTGATCCGACATTAAACGCAGATGACATAGATCGCTCGCTAAATGGAATGAAATCTTCTCCATTCATTGCAACTTTAACACGGCCATTTTCCCACGTAATGCCAACTGTATTTACAATAGATCGATCAATATTATTAACAGAATCAACAAAATAACGCTGAACACCATTTTCATAAAGTCGGACATTTAGCTTTCCATTGCTGCTAATGTAAGCCGCAACATAATTATCAGCATCTTGTTTTAACAAGAAAAGTGGAAAGCTCTGATCTGATCCCGTGTAGCCCGCATATTTACGCTTAGGGCTTGCAAATTTAAAGATCACCGCACCATTTTTTGGGTCAAATTTTGAAGCATTAACTTGAACTGTATCCGGATTGATGCCAATAAACTCATAGTTCGGGATAAATGGGGTCTGTCCGTTTGATGCGACCATTAGATGTGCTTTTTGAGCACCCTCACTTCTTGTTAAATTAACAGTAGTGTTTGCTGTAACTTTAAAATATTGCGGACTTGCAAATGTCCCTGCGCCCGACAGCACTTGAATATTAGCGTTTGAAGCTACAGTAACAGAGCCAGTTGCATCTGTTGTAAATAACGAATAAACGGTTTCACCTGCATTTAAATTTGCAGATGTCGCACTTGTTGAGCTTAATAGCGCACTCGCCCATGTTGATGAAATTAAACCTTTAGTCGAATAGTCTGGAATATATGAAACACGAGGCACATCATTCTCGATAATCTCATAATCAGCTAAATCGCTAGACTTTAAGACTGATGCTTTCGAGCTTCGAGTAATCGAAAGCACAGAATTAAGCCCTATATTATTCCAATCGCTATCAACAAAAAGATTGTCAGCGAAACTCACGTTTGCTGAAAAGTCTTTGGGTCCTTTATAGCCCGAAACATCTTTAATATATTGATTCGCTACTTGATTACTTTTGAATGTTACAGCCATTTTTAATTTACCCCAATTGAATTAGTTTTAACGCTATACAGACGCCAACCATCTACAACATTGCCGTTGTCTGTCCACATGATATTGAATGAGAGCTCTCCTTTTTCGAGAACTGGTGAGATACTTGCTTTGTATGGGTTGTGATACGGTGTTTCGAGAATCTGCTCTGAATACTCAAAGTTAATTCCGTCTAAGCTAATTCCTAGATGTAAACCGCCCTTCCCGTCTATTGCTGCTGTATCAGAATCCAAATCATTGATAATTGTGATGAAATGCCCGCCACAATATCGTGTCTCTTGATGCCAGAACTTAAAATCATTCGTTGTTGTTGTCGGTAATGGGCTTGACCACCCGCTTATCAAATCATCACTCGTCTGATAAACAAGATTCCACGTTCCGTTGTAGAAATTAATACTGTGCATCATCCATTTTTTTAAAGCTGGGTTATAAACAATACTCGGTGATAACCCTGAAATAAGATCATTTCCAGCTTCATCTTTAAATGTTTCGAACTCAGTCCAGTTTATGAAATCGACAGTCTTTCGAACTTTTAAAAATGCTTGGTCTACATTGTTTTGTTTAATCGAGTGTCGATAAACAACGCAAAATTCCCCAGTCATATGGTCATAAACAGCAAAGTTATCGGAGTTGTAATCGTATTGCGTATTCATGAACGCTTTAGCTAACGGCTGCTCAAACCCTGTTAAAAGCTCCATTTTTTTTAAGTCATTCGACCCATAAACACATGGATTTTCATAGAAATCTGATGTGTTGTGAAATGGGGTTAGTAGCACGATGTACTTATATCCACGTACAGTTTGATTAAATTCACTGACATAAGGATGTACGACTTGTGAATACGGTTTTACAGTGCTTAAACCCTTAAAATAAGGGGTATCGATAAGCAACGGCTCAGGCTCAGAAATCTTAAGATTAAGAAAGTCTTGAGTATTTGCAATCGTGTATTTTTGCTTTGCAACACCGTTAAATATTGGGCTTTTTTGACCCGAATTGTTAAAACTGGCTTGCGATAATGCTGGAATAAAGTCGTCAGTTATTGACTCTTTTAGTGATAAACGCTTGAAACTGCTTGATGAGTTAACTTTTTCAAGCTCTGCAATTAATGAACGCCCACCGTTAAAAACAATATCGCCATCTTCTTTAAGCTCAACAATCGTATTGTTTTGAGCATCATTAAATTCAAACGCTGTTTTATTTTGATTGGCTTCTAACTGACCATCGATTTTGTCTTTGATCGCTTGTTGCTGCTCAATAGTTTCGTACAGACCGCCATTGGGTGTCTTTACATCGCCATCTTCGCTAAACTCAATAACAGTGTTCCCATCAGCATCATTAAATTCGTAAAGCGCTTTAGATACTGTCTTATCTAGCTGATCTGCGATTTTAGCTGCTGTTTGATCTGAAACGTCCCCAATTTCATTTAAAGAGTAATTAGGATTTCGTATATCTCCATCCTTCGCGATAACCGCCACAACTTTTTTTGTTGCATCTTCAAATTGAAAAAGATTTGAAGCATCGCCATTGTTGTCTTGAAATTGTTTAAGCTTCTGATCTGTGTACTGAATCGCTAAATCCTTATCACTCAATCCAGTGTCCCACCACTTCGTAACACCATCCCTTTCTTCATAAATCCAAATTTTCTTGGTATCTAAAGCTTTGGCCGCACTAGGTACGACAGTTGGTATAGATATAAGTAAAGCTGCTTCAGTTGAGGATGGTGTAAAGCCGCCGGCATCGATGATCATCTGGATTGCAGACGGTAATGTGTGAAATTCAGCGCCCCACAGCGGTTTCACTTTTCCTTTGGTGTTTAAGGCTTTATCAATATCATCGATATTGCGCTTGGTCTTCGTTATATCTGCTTGACTGATAATCTCTGCCATTTTGCTTCACCCATTAAAAAGCCCTCAAATGAGGGCATAAATTGTTAAATCAGATTGTTGATAATGTCTTTGTCGTTTCGATAATATCTAGCATCCCAATTGATAGCCGTGACTTCGTTCTCAAAAATATCAATTGGTTTTTTGGAGGCGACAAGGAATTTCTGAGCAGATCGTTTTGCGTCGGTTGTGACTGAATATGTAGTTTTAACTTCACCAACTGTTATTAGTGACTCTCTCGGCACACGTCCCAAAACAAAGTGATAAGGACTCATTCCCTGCGAGATCGGTATCACATCGATTTGACCACTTTTGAGTTGTAGATGGATCACATGCCCTGAACCAACATTGAATGGCTGTGAGCCACGAATGATATTGCCTGACCACTCTAGAACCTCACCATCTGATTCATTATTGCCAACACGTGTATCATCAGTACAAAGTACAGTGTCACCGCGCGCAACAAGGTCACTCTCACAAAATGCTGTAAATGTGGTAGCTATTCTATTGAACTGAATCTTGTTCCACTCGCGCCACGCAATAATGTGCGCCTGCTGAGTGTAGACAACGCCTGTTGCATCAACCTTTTTGGGGTTATTTAAAAACTCACTTGGCACTTTTAATGTTTTTTCAACCCATCCATTTTCGCTATCAACATATGTCAACTCGATACCGTCATAGTTTTTCTCAGGTCTAAATGAGTATTTGCGAAATTCAGATTTAGCCTTTTTATTTCTATGATTAAATAGGATTAAAGGTACGTTATCTGCACTCTCAAGCTCAAAATAAATGTTTCGATTAATGCGTCGGTCATGCGAACAAGTTGCGGCTGCCATCATTCGCATCATTTCTTCAAATGATGTATTGGTGTTGTCTAATGTGTAATTAAACTCAGCCATTTTTTCTGAGCCGAAATAAGCCTGAATATCATTAACCGCTTGATAGATATCATTGATATTAATTTCGTTAATTACCCTGCGCCCAATTCTCGGGTGTAAAGCAAGATCAATTGCAAGATCAGCAATATTTCGGGATGGTATGCGTGTTGGAGATCTGGAACCACTTCTATAAGAATAAACAAGGCTTTGAGCAATACAGTTCAATTGCCTCGATTCTTGACTTGTAGCATTCGGAGTTGCAATTGTCCTACTGCGTATAAGCACACGATCGCTGTAAACAAGTTTTCTAAGCTTGTGATATGAAAAAGCAGAATAGAATTTTGTTTCATCCATCAAATCTGCAGCATCACCATGGTCTGTAATGCGTTTAGCTCGAAAGCGAACGGCTCCCTCAAATGGTAAATCAATCCAGATTGACCCTCCAACAGCATCACGACTATTTGCTTTACCTCGGATGGTAATACCTGTCTTAAAAACATTTCCAACAGGCTCACCATTCACTATATTCTGGTAATCTACCTCAATTGTTACATGCTTATAGTGACTGCCCTGATATAAGCCGTTTGGCGCTTTAAAGTTAAGTAATAAACCTTTTTGAGTTTTTACATCGGATGTAAACCAACCAATAAAGTTATCTTGGCTTCCTCGAAGCTTTATCGTTTGAGATGTGCCTATTTGCTGACTTGGCAAGTGTTGCAGATTAATCCAATCTGAATTTACAACACTGGGCGTTGCAATAGAAATCCATCTTTCTTGACGGCTAATCCCTGTAATTACATACGTTCCATCTAAGACAATACTCTTTGAGCTTGAAGTTAAATTTGCACTAATTGTTGTGGTTAATGCTGTTGTAACTCGACTAAAATTTGTGTTTGTACTTGATGGATTGATCAATAGAATGGTGTATGTGCCGTTGTAATAGGTGATGCTCCCCACATTATAGAGACCCGCCAAATCCAACTGCCCTAACTCTTCATCACTTACAAGCATAGATGTGATGTTGATTTTTCTATAATCTTGATAGTTCGCGATACTCTGACTTGTTGAAATTTGAATGGTTTTATCTGCATTAATGGTGACTGCACCTGTGATACCCGCGTCGCTCACTACGGAATATGATGCACCCTCAACAATGATTTCCTCCCCAACTGAAAATTGATCGTAGGCATCGATATCTTCCCAAGTTTTAATTAGGTTTGGATATCTAAAGTAAATATCACCACGCTCCACTTTTGTTGAGTTTGGCGTTAATAGTGTTTGACCATTAATTGATTTAATTTGTTTAGCGATGATTGGAGCTTCGGTGAAGTCATCTCCTAGCTTATAGATATTATCTTTACCAATAATTGACTGATTTAAGCCATATGCTGTGATGGATTTGCCTGTAATATCTGCAACAGGCGTATCCCCTTCTTTCATTTCAGTTAATTCAACGTCGTTCTCGCATACGCAAAGCAATAACTCCTCTACTTCAACGCCATCTTTAAAATAACGGTAAGCCGGTGCAAAAAGATCAGGGATGGATTTCACTTGTCCGATTACTCTAGGAACGCGCTCTTTGATACGCTGTGTATTCTCTGCATTTGCAAGATTGTTATTACTTGAGCCTGTTGATTTGCCATCATTTATTTTTGGCATACGAACCAGGGAATTAACAGCAGCACCAACAATTTTACCAAATGCCCAGTTGACTGCTGAAATTACGTCACCTGGATGACATACGATTGTGAAATCTTCATTCGACTCAAGTAGTCGAGCAATACTTTCCTTGTTGTCGGCTGTCGGTGTTACATCGCTTTCACCGCATGGATTACCTTTATAAATTCTTGCTTGTGGGTAATCAGATCGAATATTTAAAAAGGTTTTGAGCACATTGTTTGTTGTTATTGTTCTTTGCTCGGTAGCGTCTAAAGAATTTTCAAAGATGCAAATTTGGCTCATAGTAGCGAATCCTTTTAAACATTAATTCCGCTTGACTCAGTTTGATTCTTTGCACACCAAGTTCAGTTAAATGAAAAATACGTTGGCGAAAAAAAAGCCCCACATGGGAGCTTCCGTTTGCATAGGTCATCAAGACAATGCATTGCTCTTGAGCCTTTTTGATTTCTTTGTTTCGATGAACAGTTGTTCGAGAAGTTTTAATTGTTTGATCGAGTGAACTTGTTAAGCCAAAAAAACAAGGTGTGTAATCCAAGTTGTAAAGCTCTTTTGCTGCTGCAATTACAAAGTGGACACAGTGAAACTCTTGGGAGTGCTTCAGGTTAAATAATTCTTCAATCATTAGTAAAAACCAATCAAACTTGGGTCTGTTGAAGCTGAGTAAACTTCGCCATTTCCTGTGTCATTTAGTCCTGGTGCTTTGGCATCACCGCGACTTGCCTGCCAATCTCGTGTAATTTCTTGAAGCTCTAAATCTTTTGAGACAGCGACAGGACTGTTATATTTACCAATCAAGTATGCTCGATATGAAACTAAGGGCAATTCAATAATTTCATCATTAATGATCAAGTCAATGAGGTTTGGAATAGTTTCGCCAAGGTCTCCAACATTAAAACTGAGCTCCTGATCAAGCGTGTCTTCTTGCGCGGATTTGGTAATGCTGACAGGCAGAGGTGTGTATGCATAACTCACGCCATTTTCATGCCGCAGCGTAATAGCTTGACTTGAATTAATCACATAGCGCATTGGTATCCACTTCGAATGCTTAATTTCTAAACACTCAAGTAATCCTGTCGGCCCTGCCGACTGGTCAAGAACCGCAAGCATTGCATCTGTAATTTCCATTTATACCCCAACTGCATCTGGTAGCCACACGTTCGGTATTTTCTCAATATCATCAATGGTATTGATAAATCCGTTTTCCCAAATTCTGATAATTTCATTATCAAAATCAGCGCTTCGAGCAATAGGTACAACCAAAACAGCAAATGTCATTTTGCGAATAGGCCCTTCGTGAAATGATTCTGCAGGCAAACTTTCAGAAGTAAATCGACATTCACATTCTTCAATTGCACCTTGATCTAGAGCGAGTTTCCACTTCCAAGTTTTAGTCTGATTCTGTCGCCAAAACGCCCAAAAATATTGACGCGCTCTTTGATCTTTAAGAAGAACAGTCACATTAACAGAATGAACCGCCCCGACGTATTTAATAACTTGCCGAGGCATTCCGCCTTCTGTGATTTGCTCGCGGAGGTTGTTACCAGGTGTGAATGAATAGCCCTCTTGCAAGGCGCATAACATAAAAGTGTTCATACTACCTCGCTGGCGCTAGCCCGAATGCTGATTGAATTGAACGAGACTCATGACTATTTGCACGACCGACATTACTGAAAGCCCCTGCAATCTCCTGCTTTACAACATCAATCGTGACATTGCCTTGCGAGTCTTGATGTTGATTTGCTGTGTAGCCGGGCGGAACATTCACATTGACAGTCACACCACCTCCATCTTTGATGAAGTTTTTAAGATCGCTGTTGGTTCGAGAATCTACAACACGTTCACCTTTGTCGAGCAACCATGTTCCCTCTTTTGGAATGTTGTCTATACCGTCGTGAGCCATACCTGTTACGCTTTCTGTTCCGCTTAACATTGAAACAATGGTCGCACCTTGAGCAAATGCACCAGCGATCATAGGTATGTTGTATGGAAAACCAATCTTGGAAGCGTTGGCGACGTTTTCAATCAAGGCTAGAGTTGCATTGGCTGCCGTAAAAATTCTCGATGTTGCATACATTGCGCGATAACCTTTTGACTGCTCCCCTCCAACCGTTTTCATCATGCTAGCCATTGAGTCAGCAATGCTACCTGCGTAACCCAACTGGAGTTGAATTGAACTCATTCGGTAATCCGCCTCAATTAGACTCATTCGATCATGGTGAGCTTGCCAAATCTCTTCGCGTTGCACAGCTGTTTCAGCAAGCGCCATTTGAGCATCAAACATTTCCTGTGATGCGTCATAGCGACTAAAGCGCTCTTGCTCAAGATTAAATTGATCACCTGTACCGTTTATTTCAGAATGAATACCACCCCAATTAGATTCGGCAGACTGAGCGCGAGCAATTTTTTCATCGTTGATGTGATAAAGCTCTAAACGGTACTTATCGTCTAAAAACTCTTTACGTAGTCTTAACTCATTTTCGTTCAATCCACGAGTTGCATCTAAGCGCAATTTATCTATGCGTAGTTGATATGCAAGCTTGTCTTCTTCATTGCGGTGCAATCCGTAAAGCTCATGCTCCAACTCAGCAAGATAAGCCTGCTTACTCGCCTCTGCTTGCTGCTTTGCTAACTCAGAATACTGAGCTTTAGCATCAGCCTTAAGCGCAGACTGTTGAATGTCCGCTAGGTCTGACTCTAAGTCTTTTGCAATTCTTAACTGCTCATCGCCATAGTCATAAATCAAGCGTTGACCCAACTCATAGGCACGATTCAAGTCCTGCTGAGCTTTAGTATTTTCAGAAGTTGCTTTGGTGTTTGCCTTTGTGGATTCGGTGGCTTTGTTTTGTTTGTCGCTAAGTTCTTTGAGACCTTCACTTGTGTTAGTTACGCCCTGCCCTAATTCTCGAATACCTCTAAGTTGTTTTGCCTGACTTGATGCACCACCTTCCCACATCTTATCAAGTCGGTCTGCTGCACCAATAATAGTTGTGTGCAGATCAGATTTAATTTCAGTTTGTAGTGCAGCAATCTCACTTCTAGCTTCGTACGCAGCTTTAGCAATACCGATTGGATTCATTTCATACCAATCCATCTCATTCCAAACAGCACCGCCAATTGCAGCCATTCCTCCAAGCGCTTTGCCTACTAATTGAATTGCAGTTACAGCACCAATAGCCACCGATGCAACACCCTTAAGAGTTTTTACAACCCCCTCAGCAACGCCTGAGAACCGAATACCCTGCTCACTGCCGCTAAAAAATGCTTCAGCAATATCTACAAAGGCGGGAATTACAGCCTGCATCAATTGATTCTTCGCTCCCTGCATTTGAAGATCGAGCATATAAACTTGGTCTTTAAGCATTTTCGCAGATTCAATAGTTTCATCCGACATGATATTGCCTGTGCGTTCCGCCATATCACCATAAAGGCGCATGCCCTCGCCACCATTAACAAGTAGTGGAATAAGGTCGGTCATATCGGAAGCCATGGACTCCAAATAGAATGACATTTGCTCTTGTGGAGCACCTGCTTCTTCCAATTTATCTACATAAAGTTGGAGTGCTTCAGGGCCTGAAAGCTTCTGCATTTTTAGAATAAGTTTCTCGGCAGCTTCGGCAGAACCTTCCGTTTTTACCGCAATCTTCTCGAAGAAATCGACACCACCACCAGCACCAATTGCTGTAAGTTCACCCATTTTTTCATTGAAGTCTTTCATCATGTCGGAAAGCTTATCGCCTTCGATTCCGAAAGCCTGAGCACCTACCGCCATTTTTTGGAAGTCTTGAGTAGTCGTATTTGCTCGAAATGCAAATCTCTCAAGCTCAACAGCTTGGTTTGATGTTTCCATTGCCATTGCTGCGAGAGCTGTCACAGCGCCTGCCGCCGCACCTGCAACCGCCATACCGTAAGTGTTCACATGATTACGCATGTTTGCAAAACTAGATTCAGTCTGCCTTTCAGCATCTCTAATTGGTCCTGTAAAGCTGCCAATTCTGGCAACCAAATCTAAAGTCAAGGTGCCAAGTCTGGTGCTCATTACTTTTCCTCAGGCAATAAAAAACCACCCGAAGGTGGCTTTTTAGATTTGAAATTATTAAACGCAGTGTTTATTCCAATACTTTACAAATTCTTTATGATTTTCGCTATTTTCGTAATAAACCTTCTGAGTGCCCTCAACTGCTACAAAAGATTTATAACCCACATACGCCCCAAATGAATTTTTAGCATTATATTGCGCACATGCTACCGCACCGTCCTCGGACTCGTTAATAATCTTCTCCCCTCTAAATTCTACCGAAGAAGGGTCTTTTGCATTTTTCTTAATCATTTGCTGGGTGTAAAAAAGCATTACACCTGCTTTATTTTCTTTACTTTCCGATGGTTCAGGGGTGTTAGTCGTTGATGACTCCCTTCCCATTAAACCCATAAATATAGAAAATAAAATTAATCCAGCTAGTACTAGTGCAAGCTTTGAAGTTTTCTTAGGTTGCTTCGCCCCACACATCGGGCAACTCTCTGCTTTTTCACTAACTGGTGCACCACATTCCTTACAAGGCTTTAGCGCCATACCCTACCCCAAATATTGTTATTCAGGACAAGATACTAATTTAACGCACAAAAAGAAACCTCCCGAAGGAGGTTCTTAATTTATTTGCTTAGTCGCTTGGCGGCTGCCTGAATAATATCAGGCAAGATTGATTTATTTGGCCCTGCAACATCACCAACAATTCCTGCAATATTTTCATCAGATAAAATCCAAGCATTATTTGGAACAAAAGAAATATTGGGTTTGCCTGACATTCCAATTGTTAAAAGCATTCGACTGGAGTCCACCATTCGAGTGACTACAGCACTGACAATGGTTTCTTTATCAAAGCTTGGATAATTAGGGCTAATTCCACCTAGGCGCTTAATCTCATTATGCATTCCATATAGATAGTCCATAACCTTATTGGTGGTGTCAGCTTCGAGCAACTTCAATGCTTTCAGCTCAGAGTCTTCAATCCGCTCTGCTTTCGGAATGTACTCACCCATTAAATGGTGAACATACTCAACTGCTACTGGAATTTGATCTTGAGGAATATCCTCAATATGCTCAACATCAAAACGATGGTGAACCAATTTATAAGCATCCGAGTAGTTTAAAAACTTCGCCTTACCCACCAGCATGTTCACAGCATCTTTTAAAGGTACTCGATCTTTCTTGGTGGTCTTGTCAGCAATCAATGTTTGCTTTGAGTTTTCAGTGAATAATCTTGTAACCATCGAGTCATATGCA
Source organism: Acinetobacter sp. CY73 (assembly GCF_059515865.1). Taxonomy (NCBI): domain Bacteria; kingdom Pseudomonadati; phylum Pseudomonadota; class Gammaproteobacteria; order Moraxellales; family Moraxellaceae; genus Acinetobacter; species Acinetobacter sp. CY73. The sequence continues at coordinate 24,427 of NZ_JCAKMZ010000018.1, forward strand.
CGGATCACCATCAAATGGAATTTAGGACTGATCCACATTGCGTATGCGTATACTATTTCCTTTACTACAAATGTCCCGACACCATTCAATATATTTATGCAGCTCCTCATATGTGAGGAGCTTGACTTCTCAGCTTCTATTTCCTTAATTAACTCTTGAGTCTGATCAAGACGAATAAAGTTTGAAGCCTGATGCTTCTTCATTGCACCACTAGCTTTATGGAGATCATTCAAGCAATAACGCCCATCTTGATCCTGACGAATTGAAAAATCACCAATCATTAATGGTTGATTGTTTGGGTTTGCGAAGTTTTGTGTTAAATTACTCATAAGATTTCTCTCTTAATTGATGTGAGTGAGACATTCAAAAACCTTGTTTATTCTTGGCGGAAGGCAAGGTTTTTTTGTGCCTGTTGATTTCATGCTTTCGCACTCTCTTGTTTAATTAAAAGTTCAACTGCTTTATTCATTAAATAATTCATTGAACGCTGCTCTTTTTTAGCCATTTCTTTTAATGGCTCATGCAATTCATTGGTTAAACGAAACCGCACATCGGTTGATTCTTTATGCTTGTCTTTCATAGCTCCCTCCTATAGCCTCACTATGAGGTCATTTAAAAGTAACCCCATTTTGAGGTATTGTCAACACATCTACAAAATATTTTAACCTCAATATGAGGCTATAGAGGTTTAGATGAGTGATAACCCTAAGCATGTAACAGTGAGACTGCGCGTTCCACCTGAATTAAGAGACAAAATTGCAGCATCTTCAGAGCAATATAACCGCTCAATGAATGCTGACATGGTTGCTCGCCTTGAGCAAAGCTTTAAGCCAGAGATAAACCCCACTGAAACTTTTGAGTTTGAGCAGATGAAGCGGATTCAATTAAAGCAATCCGCACAAATTGAAGATCTTAGTAATATGCTTAGAGAATTAATCAAGAAACCAAGCTAACCTGATTTCTTCTTGATTTGCATCAATCGCTCTTCCTCATAAGTCAGGACAGGCACTTCCTCATGAATCATAAAGATACGAGCGTCTTCAATCTGCTTATCTGCTGGTAACTTAGTGTTTAGATACCTCGCAAATAAGCGACCCATTTCCTGCTCTATACGTCGACCCATGAATAAGGTGCCTCTCTTTTGACGAAAGGCTTTCCATATTTGGATTTCAGAATTACTTAGGTTTTTTCGGGCTTCTGCAATGGTTTTTCCACCGATTCCACAGCTGACGAGTTCGCAGAGGAATTCTGTTTCGTCGTCGAGATCCAGTGCTTTCCCGTGAAATTAATCACTTTATCAGCCGCCAAATACATTGAAACTTTCATTTCATCTGAGACCTGACCTGTGCTTTTTAAATCAGGAAAGAATGGTTTGTCTTTTGATTCAAAAACCACTTGCGCGAGCATTGCATCGCGGTATTGACTCAGCGTGTATTTTTCATCTTTTTTAAGTTTCAAAATATCAGTGATATTTGCCACTTCTTCAGAGGACAATACTTTGATTAAGATTTCACCCTCAAATGGTTTACCATCAAGGTCACGAAATTTAATCGTTTTTTCAACAAACGAACCAATGCCTACAGCTTTCTTTGCTTTTTCGAAATTTAGTTTAGCCATGAATTACACCTTCCACACATCAATAACTTCTGCACGACGTTTAAATGGAATAGCGTGTCGATTCAATGCATCCAAAGCCACAGTCACAGGGTTTTTACGAAGTTGGGCAATGCTGCTTGACCACGTTCGAGTCGGTGGCAAAGTAACTTCATCGCCAGTCAGTGTTGGCTCACCAACGCCATCAGCCCACCCCATATAAATTTCGACTACTTCACGCTTCTGCGCCAAATCAAGTGCAATGATGTGTGAATCGTTTTCAGGATCAGTGTCGATTGCTGTGCTGCCTTCACCCGGTGTTATGGATGTGATGCTCGAAGTTTTTACGGGTGACTCATCATCAAGACACGTATCATCTGTTTCACCAGGGCTATCATCACCCCAAGTGAACTCTTTGATGCAATCCATCTTTGTTAAAACTTTTGGAGAGCCGTGGGCAATCCAAACCTTTGTACCTTTTGATAAAACACCCATGAGTAGATCTCCTCAATTTTAGGCATAAAAAAAGCACCCGATTAGGTGCTATGTGGAAAATTTAGGTTTATTTTGAATTGGGTTTTACTGCGTCATTAAAGTTCTTTGCAGTGCTATTCAGTGCTGATTGGGTTCGCCCGCATAACGGCTTTTCATTGACCGCATCAATAGGCATCATTACAACATCAACAGCCGCGGTCACAGGTGTCACAGCTACTGAAATAGCAGCTTTCGTTAAACTTTCCAGCATTCCGAACATGGTACTTCTCCAAAATTATCTATCAACAAACCAATTGCTATCAAAACCTGTGCGATACAACTTTGTGTCTGGTTCACGGCTATTACCACGCAGATCAGTCACAGTGCATGCGTTATCAAGCTCTAAAGCTCGTCTTGCAGCGTTCTTGATCGCAACCAAGTCATCAGGTTTATCAGCGTAAATATCAATTTGAATCGTGATGTGGTCAGTGACCGCAGGACAATCAATGTGATTCTGCGGAATACCAGTAATATCCTGCCAAACCAAGTAAGGCTTCTTCGGTGAATCAGGAGCTAAGCCAAATTCATAGGCGCGTAAAATAACTTTTGGGTGCTTGGTTTCTAAATATGGTTTTAGCTCTTCACTTGCATTAAGCAGTTTAAAAATAGGTGCTGTCATAAGGTCCCCAGTGCTTTATTAATCTCATCATCAAAAACCTGAACGAACTTTGATGTGATTTGATCAAGATTTGTGGAAAGCGCAGGACGCATAAAAGGTACAGCAGGATTATTTGAAGAGCCAAATTCGACCCAGCGCCAATGCCGTGTGTCTCCACCGCTTAAACTTGTTGGGTTTGGATTTGAGAACGAAGCACCACCTTTTACACCAACACGCATAATAATTTCGTTAGGGTTGCGACTCTTGCCACCGGCAACAGCAATATTTTTATGAATCTTCTCGCGTGTCTGCGGATCATCAATTGCTTTGGCATTTGTACGCGCTGCATCTCTCGCAATATTCATTGCTTGTCGTGCAGCTTTACGTGCTATTGATTTGGCTTTTCGTGGATTTGCGAGTTGTTGAAGCTTGCGATTCAGCTCATCAAGACCCTGTACGTTTAAATCGATTCCTGCTGCCATGACGATTCCCCTTCACTCAAATTAACAGTGAGCCATTCAAGACCACTTTCATTGTCAGCAACTGGATCACCATCGATCTTCCAATATTTGCCACGGAATAGCACGCGCATGGTCGAGTTGATCAAAGCCGACTTAGAGCTATATCGAATCTTTAAACGCGCTGTCATGCTCGAATTGACCGCTTGTGCTTGAAGTTGGTCTTTTGTAGATAAGCCTTCAATCTTTCCCCATAACCTTGCGAACTCAGACCATTCTTCAGGGATGCGCCCAGTCTCTTGGTCTTGCGTTTCTTCAAAGTGTTGGATTGTGACGCGGTGCGGTAGTTTGCCTGATTGCATAAATCACCTATAGCGCTGTCGGTGTGCGATACGGATAAAGCAATGCGCGTACCGCAGGCGGTAGATAGTTATCTGTGATAGATGATTCTTTGCTTGGCTCACGCTCGCGGTCAAACATGCCAACCATGAGTAGCACTGCATGCTTTAAATCATCAGGATATTCACCGCTAAAAGTATCAGTCACATAATTTAAAACCACTGATTCAGCGGCCTTAATATACATTTCCAACATCGTGTCATTATCTTCAGTGTCATAGCGCAAATGCTCACGGACCTGATCAATAGTTACTATGCTCATGAATCCACCCATTTCTTTTGCGCTAATTTGAAGTTTTCATGATCAAATTCGCCTAAATGCTCTTTTTCACAGTGCCACAACGAGCCTTTATGCGTCACAAAACAGCCTTTTAAATACCGATTTTCAGACTTAAATACGCCTTGATACTGTGATTTTTCAGCTTCTTCGGGTGTATTTGTGACTGGCAACGCTGGTGGCGAACCTGTAGCGAATGGATCCTCACGTGCGTCACGCTTTGCAAGTGCTGAAAGTGAATAGTTTTGCTGCTGCATCACTGGAGATTCACCACCAACCACAGGCAAGTAGCCTAATTTTTGGCGCGCTTCGTTTGGTGAAAGCAATCCTGAGCCGACTGCTTCTTTTAAGAATGCAATCTTGCTTGATGAGTCCATGCGGATAAGTGCATCCAAATCAAAGAACGCCTCAAGGCCATATTTTTTAAGCTCCAACCCATCATCTAAGAGGTTTTCACGTGCTTCAATGTGAGCCTGCAAGCAGTCTGAATAATAGATCTCATTGCTTTCAGATGGATTCTTACCGGCGTCAACAATATGAATCTTAAACGGTGGCACATTGAATGCAGAGCAAACAATACGAGCTGACATATCAAGATGCTGAATCATCTGTGCATCCGTGGCAGTCATGCTTAAAGGTGTGTATTGCATACCGTCGCCAAGAACTGCTGTTTTGCCGATATTCTCACCTGAGTAGCCACTATTCCATTGTGCAGAAACAGTTTTTGATTTTTCAGCGGAGATTGGACCAGGTGCAACAAGAATGCCACCCGGTCTTGAACCGTTACCGAAGAATGTCCGCGAACCTTTCTGAATTTCCTGACCCATGCCTGCCGCTAAACTACAAGCCATGATTGGCGTAAGCCCCACCAACGGATGATAGAAGGCATTGATGCGGTCATGAATGATTTCAGATGCAGGTACAATTTCAGATTCAGTTTGAGCAAGCTCATCATGGTTGAGTTGGTAAAACACATTTCCATTTTCATCAACAAGCGGTTGCACTAAATCAGGATTGAGCACGATCATTCGGCATACTTCGCCAAACACATCACGCACTTTTAAAATATAAGCATTACCGCGTAGCAAGAGTGATGAAGTCCAGAACTCTTGGAATTGCTGCCATGTCTGAAAATTATTAGGCTTGAGCAACGTGCGAAATCTTGGTGGGATATCCTCATTTACAAGCACGCCATCTTGCTTGCGCTTAAGCTGAATCCCAAGCTTACCCATGTCTTTTGAAATCATAGATACACATGCGAAGACAGCATAAAATGCTGTGACCTCTTCACGTTTTAACTCATCATTCTTCTGCCATGCGCCAGAATACGGCTCATGCACAATTAAAGAGTTCCACCCACGACTTGAATGAACTCCTTGCAATGACTTCTTTTTAAATAAGTTGCTAAAAAAGCCCATTCAATTCACCTTTATTCTTCAGTTTTGGTTTGCTTGGCCTTTGGCGCTGACTTCTTTGGCTCTTTGTATTCCTCTGCAACACCCGTTTTAATCAGAATGTTTGCTTCAAAATCGGTGACTTCGAGCACATCACCAATGTTGGCATTGTGCATAACCTGTAAATATTTGATCTTCATAGACTGTTCCTATAGCTAAACAATTGTGATGCTTAGATATAAAAACAGCCCCAATAAAGGAGCTGTTTTTGACCTAAATAATTAGGCGTATTGAATGAAACTTGCAGCAATAGGGCGACGCTTACCCCAAGTCACAAATCGTTCAGCACGAATTGCAAACTTATTTTCCTGCCATAAATTATGAGTTACAGAACCATCAATTAAAGTTGCTTGATCACTGTAAGCTATATCGACTTGACCAGAGTCAGCCATCAAAATTTCTGATGTTTTAACGAGAATAATTACATTACCTACGTTTTCAGATTCAATAACAGGAATACCATTCAAGGTTTTTTGATTAAGGCCAGCATCCATTCCTTTGAAATATGTATTGCCCAAAGCATCACGAAGATCAGCGATTTCAGAAGCACGAACCTCACTCATCAAGTAGTAAGCACCACCTAAAGATAGATTGTTGCCCAAGAATTGAGCGCGCAAAGAGCGAAGGTCGGTAGCTACAGCTTCAGCAGTAAGGCCTGTTGAAGCAATTGGGGTTACCCCATTGAGAAGTCCAGCTGGTTTTTTTGCAGTACCTGCGGATGCACTAAGGAACTCTGCATCTGTAAATTGAGCCGATGACGCAACCAAATCATCGCGAAGCAAAATATCAATTGCAGGGTCGCTACCCTCAAGCAACTCGAGTGTATAAACAACAATTGCAGCCACCTTATGCTTGCCCAACGTAACATTGTCAAAGGTTGGGTTTGTTAAAGGCTTGGCTTCACCCTCACCCACCCACGACGTCATAGAGCTTGTGGCTTGAGCAGGAATCTCAACATTAAATGGGACCTTGCGGAATTGTAATTTATCAAGCACGGTATTTGCTCGAAGCATTTCAATATATTCACTAACCAAGTTATTAGTTTGCACCAATGGAGATGCAAAGCCAGCGTCTGTGGTTGTTCCTAATGTTGCTTTTTCGATTAAAGAAATGACTTCCGCAGGCTCACCTAGTTTTTTTGCAACCTGCATCGGGGTAATTGGATTTCCTTTCTTTGCCTCAATCGAAGCAATCATTTTGCATTTTACAAACTTTGCAAAACCAACACCTTTAAGCAGGTTCGATTCAACAGTGATAATGGGTTTCTTTTTACCTTCAGCAGTTGCTTTTGCTTCTGCTTCATTACCACCCTCAACTGGCGTACCAGTTTCACCCGCATTTTCAGCGTCAGCAATCAGGGTCTGTACATTTGCAATGTTCCCAGCAATCGTGTCAATTTCAGTTTTCAATGTTGCGATCAGCGCTGCATCTTCTTCGGATGGAGTTTCACCACCGTCAGCAGACTTCTTATAAAGCACCGTCATTTCAGCTTGCTTTGCTTGTTTGGCTGCCAACAATTTTTTTAGATATTCTTTCATAATTTAATGCCACCTTTGGGACTGTTTAATTTAACCACTACGTGTTTTTGCTCAGATGAAACGCCACCTGAAACGGTTTGCTGAGTTATGCCCAACGCGGCTTTGTACTCATTAAATTCTTTTGTGAAATCTGTTTCGGATTCGCGGTTGCAGGGAATGGTAACCAGTGATAGTTCGTACCATTCGTAATCACCAAACTGGATGCCACCACCATCAATCATTTCGGCTGCGTCCCAATTCGGTATAAAACCAATTGACAGGCCTTTGACTAAGCCGTACTTCAAAGACTGATACGCCTTATCAACTTCGCGCTTAAGTTCGCCTTCCTCTGCGATTTCAGGAATATGGATTTCAACCTCAATGCCTGAGTCTGTAATCGTTGCATTGGTGACTTGACCAATTGGCTTGGTTGGGTCGTGATGAAATAGCAACGGTATTGGCAGAACATACTTAGCTCCACTCGGCACCATCACGTCTTTCACGCGGTCTTGATTTGGTGTGCTTGCGATGCCTCGAAACGTGCGCTTTTCTTCATTTAATTCTTTGACAATGAATGCGCCCAAAGCCTTTTTCATTTGGCTTCTCCCATTAAAAAACCCTCGGTTAAGAGGGCTATTTGTTAAATTAATTTAAATGTAATGAACTTCGTATTTTTCAGGCTCACCAGCCAAGGCCATGGCTCGGTTGATACCCATCAATAAACAAACAGCACCGTCAATCTTCATGGCATTCTTTTGTTTTCGTGGGTAATCATTGCCATTGGCGTCAGGCTTACTCATTACGTTGCCGACCATCCATGAAAGAATAGGATTGCCGTCATGATGAAAGCGACCTGAAGCAATCGCAGCGGTTAGTTCTTTCATTGCTGGGCTAAAGTTCTTTGTGTTTTTTGCAATCTCGACAGCTTCCAGACCATTTTCACTGAGCGTCTTGGCAATCTGTCTTGCACCCCAGTTGTCGTACGGCACTTCAATCAAATTAGTTCTTTTGGTGTCGGCGATTAAATCCGAAGCCACCAAATCCAAATCTGTTTCAGCACCGTCATGTACTTCAAGCAAACCTTTGTTAAGCCACTTTTGATAACGATCCGTTACCATTCTTTCATCACCATCAAAAACGGTTTCGGACGGCAAATAGAAATAAGGTCGAATGCAGAAATAATGAAGCTTTCCGTCAATCACCCGATAGAACAAATTAATGCGCGCACATATATCGATCTTCGATGCCAAATCAAGTGGCATCAAACATTTGTCATCTTCAAAGTTTTCAAACTTCAAAGACTTATCAGCACACTTGTTCCACTTCTCCATATTGAAGTAAGCGGTACGAGCTGACACCCAAACGTTTAGATGCTTCGTTTTAAAAGTGTTTTGACGTGCTGGATTGTTTACTGCTTTACGTTGCTGAGATTCTAAATAGTTGCCATAAACTGAAACATCAAAATTCGGATTGGCTTTTTGCAGAATCTTTGGATCAGTCCAATCGTCGCCCTCATCAATGGTCCAGATAAAACCAAATAACTCATCATCTGGTACGGTACCCATGAGCATGTCTTGAATACGCAATCGCAAATCATAACATGGCCCATCGATATTGAATCCAGCCGTGGTAATCGTGAACATCAAAGGCTGTCGACGCGCACCCATACCTGTTTGCATTGTGTCGTACATGGCATTGGTTTGATGCTCGTGATATTCATCGACAATTGCACAGTGTGGTGACTGACCATCCGGCGGATCACCTACAATGGTTTCAAAGATTGAGCCGTCTTCAATAATTTCTAAGCTGCCTGCATTGATTTGAATGCCTGCAGCTTCCACAAATTCAGGGGAGCGAACTGCCATCAATCGTGCAGGCTTAAATACTTCCCATGCTTGCTTTTCAGTAGTCGCACCTGCGTAAACTTCAGAACCTGTTTCACCATCATTGGCGAACATATTCAAAGCTACGCCTGCAGCAATCGCAGACTTACCATTCTTACGTGGGATTTCCCAATACGATTCTCGAAATCTACGAAAGCCGTCTTTTTTGCGAACCCAGCCAAACGTGCAAGCGATTCCAAATTTTTGCCAAGGCTCCAATGTGAGCTTTAATCTTTTTTGCGCCCACTCGCCTTTTGTGTGAGGCAATAATTCAATAAAAAGGATCTTCTTTTCAGCTAATTTAGGCTCAAATTTGTATAAAAAATCTTTATTTTTGCTATTTTTTAAGTCATTTAAGTGGCGTTCACAGGCTAATTTTACCCATTTACATGCAGGAATCTTATTTGAAACGACTTGCTTAGCCCACTTATTCGCAATATCAACATTCGGGAAAGCTGTCATTTCAACCTCGCTACATGTTTAAAACCCCTGCAAATGGATTGTCTTTTGGTTTACCCTTACCACCAGTCAGCCGAGCGCGTGAAACAGGATCAAGGCCCAACATTGAGCCAAACTGAGCCATTTGTTTTGATGCTTCATTTACTGCAGTGAGTGCTGGATTTTTGATGACGCTACCTTGATCGGTAGTGAGCGTAACGCCCATGGTTGCTACTTCTCGCTGCGATTCTCGCAAGTTGTGATAAGCAAAACAGAACATTTCAATATTGTGTAAATCTGTTATTTTTAGGATTTTTCTTTTGAGTAATTCAGGCACAACCGACTTCCACATTTGCATCGCATATTCCATGCCTACCATATAATCTGGCACATCAATGTCGTACACGTTTTCAAAGTCCGTATCACCAGTGACTTTAACATTTGGTTTGCGCCCTGCACCAGCTACCGCATTTTTACCACCCATGTCAACACCCTGAATTTTTAATTTCGCTCACGTAAAAATGTGTCTAACAGGGCGGTCATTTCGAAAAATATCGATAAAAATCAGACACCCCCACCCTTAAACATGTTTCATTTCTATGTTTATTCGTGCCTGGTAGTTGTAATTAGTTGCATCTTCATCCAAGCACCATTCAATGCTTACAACTTCATAGCGAGCATCTTTGAACACAAGGCGATCACCCACAGATGGCACCTGTGTCATTGTTCGGAAAGCAAATGCATTTGTTTGATCGATCAGATAAAAATTAATTGAAAACTTATCGCTTGTTGTTTGCATCATTTCTTCCCTTCCATCGCTGTCTTTTCTTTATGACATGGACCACATAACGATTGGAGGTTATCCCAGTCATCTGTGCCACCCTTTGCTTTATTAAGCTTATGATCGACATCGGTTGCTTCGGTGATTCGACCTTGCTCTTTGCACAGCACACAAAGATACTTATCACGCTGTAATATCTGCTTGCGTAACTTCTGCCACGCATAACCATATCCACGCTCTGTTGTTGAGCCTGTGCGATCTACACGACGATTCCAACCACTGCGCTTTGATGCGTGTTCATCACAATAGCCTTTCTGACTGCGTGATTTAACAAGATTAGGACAAGACCATTCACGACAAGGACTGCTCATCTTTAAGACTCACTCGAACATTTACAACCTTACCCAACTCAACCGCAACAAATTGCAGATCAAGCCCATTAGCTTTCGCTCTCTCAATCTCACGAACAATTTGAAGCTCCAACCATTTAACCTTCTCGGATGTTGATGGCTCTAGAGCTACCAAAGATTGAACAGATGGAGTAATTTCTTTTTTTTTAAACATTTTAATCATCCAAGTTACGAGACTTAGTTTCTTCATCACCCAAATCCAAATGCTCTAACAACTCATTGATCTGGGCGTTCTGCTCGTTGTTGATTTGAATTAGCTGGTTGTTCTGCTCTATCAACTGATTGTTCTGCTCGATTAGCTTTATTACTAAGTCGTTCGAGACACAACCGCATTCTTTCTTTTGACAACTCATATTGTTTCTTCATCCACTGTCGACGTTGTTCACACGATGCACAGGCCATATCAACCTCGGTTTTGTTTCAACTGCCATTCAATATTCTGAATCCGCTTCACCAACTCTTTACGCTCAGCAATACACGCCTGCTTAAACGCATAACTCGAGTTCAAATGATTCAACGCATCGATATGTCTGATATTTTCTTTGTAGTTAACGAGATTCTTTTTAGCGTCGATTATGTCCATCAGCCACCGCCTGCACGTTTTCTTTTCAGATAATCTTTGTAGTGTTTACTTCTGCGGCGATCAGCTAAGCACATGACTACAACCACAATTAAAGCAATAATAAATCCATGAATCAGAGCCATACCCACCTCAAAAAGAAAAAGCCCCATCAAACGACAGGGCTTTGTGCCAACGGCAAACCGCCGAAGCGGTAGGGAATTAAAAAACCCCAGCAGCGTGGGGTTTGGTTGAAAATTAACTTCAAATTCTACTTACTCGAAACTCCCTTGATCCCAATAGACTAATCTTGTCTGGGGTTTGGGTAACTACATAGGATGTAGTGTATCCATCGGGGCGCTTTAAGGATAATTTATCCCCAGTTTTAACGAGTGCGGTTATATTTTTGGTGAACACACTTTTATCATTATCAATTCTACATTGGCTTAAAATTTCTGCTGAATCGTTAATGGTTAAGCTTAGATCGTATGTAAACATCTTTAAATACTCTGGAAGGGTAAGTACTCATTATAACCGATCCAAACACCAAAGTGAGACACCTTAATGCATGCAACCATTTGAAATATAATGCATTCATAAATATAAAGCAGGGTTTTAAAGGCATCGAATTCGAGGGGTTTAATCTGGTGTAATTCCACCATTTTAGAATTTGGCGCGCCTAGTAGGATTCGATCCAACATGAGTCGGAATAGAAGTCCGATGCATAATCCTTTCTGCCATAGGCGCAATATGGTGGGCATGACAATTAGCCACACCCTTGCCTTAGATTTCGATATTGATCAGCTCGGCAACTGATCTACCGCTACTCCCTACTTTGATTGCCAGTGAATAGGCACACTACTAATCAATTTTCGGTTTCGTTGTCATTTAAGTGCGGGGCATCACTCCCAATTCTGATTTCACTTTCCTACATATCCTATTCATGCTCGATGAACTGCATGGGTTGTATCCTCTTTCGTGGGATCTAAACGTAGCTAAGAGACCGTTTTATTTATTCATGACTTTTCTCCAGACAACAAAAAAGCCCACTAATGTGAGCTTCAATTTGGTCAAACCGTAATACGACCAGTATATAAAAACTATACCCTAGTTTCCGAAATAATGGAATCCCTACGCTTTCAATTCTTTGTAAGTGTTTTTCTTGTAGAGATCAATGGCTTTCGAAGCACTATCAATTGCAGACTCTAAAGCTAAAACCATTAGATTTTCGTACTGCTTCCAAGTCTTGCGGTACTGCTCATCCTCCATCTGCCAAGAGCGAATGCCTGCGTAATACAATCGACCCTTAGCAGTGAAATTCTTTTCCAGTTCAGGGTTCATAGAGAAGTCCATAACCATTCGAGCAATTAACATAGCCAAGTCATCTAATTTGATCTTCTGTGGCTCTTTGCGATTGTCGAGCTTTGCATTAGTTGTCATTACAAGAGCTAAGTGGGATTGAATGTACTGATAATCCATTTCCGACACATTGCCGAATACGATTACAGAAGTAACGGATTTTTCTAATTGAGTCCCCATTGTCCCAATAGCGCCCAAACGATCTTGATAGTCCAATGGCTTTGCTCCTGTGCTATGCCCCTCATCACCGAACTGTGGTGACTTTGCTGTAATGCCTTTCGTCAACCACTCGAATTGTTCAAATTTTTCCGCTACTGCATTCATCCCTTTCCCCTTAAATCTCTCTAATTTCCAAACCATGCACACTCAACATCAAGTGCTTTTTCATTCGATATACAGCCAATTTCTTTGTTGCTTCACTCTTCACATCTTCGACAATCTTCTGACCATCTTTGATGTAGACGAAATCTGCTAAATACTTCACTGCGGGTTTACGTCTCGGTTCATTACTAAATTTCACACTCTCAGCCAGTACAAATGCATATTGAGTTTGCAGGTCTTGAATCTCGCCTTTTTGCTCCAAAATCTTCAATTCTCTGTAGCGTCTTGCTTCTTTCCGAGAATCAAACTTTAAATCATCGGCAATGGCGCTTGAATTGCCGTATTTCGGCTTTTTACGCCTCGGTATAGGCTTACCCACACCGAGAAGTTTGCGGGCCTGTGTCGCGGTCAGGCGGTTAGTCATTGGTGTCTCGACATTCACAATTGAGATGAGTGCTGTATTCACTTTGAGATCGATTCATTGAGCACCACGACTTGTGCAGTGCTCTACTTTTCTTAATGTTGATTCCTGTGAATAATGCGAAAAGAGTTTGATTATTCATGCTCACCTCGCTCACCAGTCACCCCATGTATCACGCGATTAATCTCAGACACCAAATCATCACCGCAGGTTGACTCTAAATACGCTTGAACATCATGCAATTGCCTCTCCAGCCCCGCCTTTTCCGTCTTGAGTTCAGCAATCATGTCTTGCTGTTCTTGCAACTTGCCGATGTATCGTTGATTCATTTCTTTAAGCTGATCGATTTCCTCTTGACGAGCGTTCCAACATGCCTCCCATCCACCAAACTCAGTTCTGGCTTCAGTACCGACAAACCGACCCACCAACAACCCATCCTCATACTCGCCACAATACTCGCCACATTCAGATGACCACTCGATATACTTTTGCTTGCAATCACTCATCGTCCTTCCCCTGCTTCATTCGCTTCTTGAAATTGCTCTTGTAAATTGTTTTCGAGCACCACTGTATTTGGACTTAAATGATTGCGAATGTCGGTGCATGAGTCGGTGCGATCATCCATCAAAAACCAGTTTTTTCTAATCACCCTGTATTGATTTCCCTCTTGCGAAACAATCGTCAAATAACCCCCAGTAACCTTTTTCACGGTACAAACACCTCGTAGATCAGGATCATTTTTATAAAACTCAGAAACGATCAAATCACCTGCTTTTAGTTCGGTGCACTTCGCCACGCCAAGCTGTTCAATGTAATGAGTTGTCATGCTGTAGCTCCCACGTATTTTTTAGCGATTTGACGCAACTTGTATTGATGCTCTTCTTGCATAGCAGACTGACATTCGACACATCGACAACCATTCTTGTAGCAATTCGTTGTGCCGTGAGTTTCTTTCTTCTTAGCCTTGGTGTTAGCAAACTCAGTCTCAGCTCGACTAAAAGCTGATTTGATTTTTTGATACACATCACTCGTCAAAGCACGCTCTTGTTTTAGAATCGCTACTAAATAGCTCTCAGATATGCCTGCATGTTTTGCTACAAATTTTGATATGCCACGTACTGAACAAAATTCTTTAATCAACTCAAGATTAGTTTTAGGTCTTGCAATACTTGCCACTTGAACACCCTCGGCCAATACTTCTGATTTAAGTGGATGATCTACATCGTTTTGAATCGCATAAATCACATCGCGAACAACCATAGCCGTGTAATGCGGGCGATTTCTTTTCTCTGCGATCTGAATCATTGCTTGTCTAATTTCTAATGCTGTTTTCATCCCTGAACTCCGAATAATTGTTTTGCTTTATCTGTTAAAAAGAATCTGGAATCGTGAAATTGAGAAAACTTACGGCTGAGATATCCAGCGTCTTCCAAGCCCTTTAAATAACGCTGTGTTGCCCTTAAGCTCATCCCACTTAATGCTCGTTCTCTAATTTCCGAAGTACTTGCAACTGGTGTTTGTTGAATAGCTTTAAGTACTGATACAGTTCTTTCGAATACAGCAATTTGACTAACACGAGCACCCACCGTCTTATTATCGTTTTCGTCTTTCATGCCACTTCCCCTTCATAGCAATCACACGGCATATCAGGAACAAAGTGATCCATGAATGCGTCTTGTTGTTGATGAATAGATTTCCAGCTAAAGTTACGACCCAATCCCGCGATATCAGTCAGATCCGCCTGAGCTTCCATTGCTAAAGCTTTCTGCAGCAAATCTGGATGAGCATGTTCAAGCCACTTAATTTCTGAAACTTTAGAATTCGGACAGAAGTAGCAAGCAGACTTACCTGGCAAAGCCAAGCCTTCATCCTCAATCGTTTGAACACACTCATCACGACCCATGTTCCAATCGATCAACGGATACATGCGTGTGTACTTATCGTCGTAAGTTTTATTCGCTCGCTGTGGCTCATCAGCATCAAACCCGATCAACTTCACAAGTCGCCCCCCACAATCACACTATTATTTAAAAACTTATCTTGTGGCTGAACCTTGAAACGCTGACTGCATGTCTTAAAACCATAAGCAACGCTTGGCAAAGCTTTACGGTCAAAGCAGTCCTGTTCCAGTGACTTTGTCGGGGCTCTAACAACTCGAATCGCTGGATAACCTTTCGACACAAGCCATTTTGAGAAATAATCAAGGTATGCGTATGTGTGCGGCTTTTCAGCGCCGGTATCAGCAAACAAAATCATATCGATTCGAATGCCGCGCTTTACGCACTCGATCAGCAGCGCTGTTGAATTTGTGCCACCGCCATAGCTGCTAATTACAAAGTCTGAAGCCACGGTCGGTATTGAACTTTGAAGTATCTTGCTGAATGCGTTCACACCACTTCTCCCTTAACCGCGCCATCTTTCCGTTGATCCGCCCAATTACACTCAACCAATGTCAATCCATCGTGTTGAAAGCGTGACCACAAACGATCCCCTAGATCCTTTTCAAGCTCACCAACAGTCAAATTCGAAATCAGCATCGTTGGCTTGTTCTCGTCATACCGTGCGTATAAAACTTTGTGGACCAACTGCAATCGGTTTTCATGACGGTCATGCAATCCGTACTCATCAAGAATTAATAAGTCCAAATCTGTGTAGCGATAGATCGCATTAGCTTCGCTGTCATCGGCTTTTGTCCACGCATTAGCAATCTCATTAGCCATATCTTCAGAAGTGACGTAGCGAGCATATTTGCGTTTGTTTAAGACGTTTAAAGCCACAGCACACGAAAGATGGGTTTTGCCTGTTCCTGTACGACCAACCATGATTAGATTGCGATTTGTGTTGTTCAGGAAATCTTTAGCAAATGACATGCATTGAGCTTTAGCGTTTTTTTGACCGTTGTTCTGCACCAGGTAATTACCAAATCCACTATTTGCATGACGACTTGGTAATTGAGCTCCTGCAAAGTGTTTGTCACGAACCATTTTGTTCACAGCGTGTTCATGTTCCACTTGCCCTTTCGCTACCAAATCGATTGAGCATTGTTTGCAGTGAGTGTGACCGCCTAATTTAACTTTTGCGGTTTTGTGGATAGAGCAAATTTCTGTTGCTTGCTGTAATTCAATTGAAAATGCATGTGCGTTCATATCATGCCCTCACAATCGATATCGGTTGCAGGTGCGTATTGCTGAACTTCACCCCATTGGTCGTTGACGTTGCGAGATGGTGTTACAGGTTTTGCTTTGCTGACTCTTTGCGACTTCTCAAACTCTTGAGTGATCCAAGAAACAAACTTTCGTGTTCTTTGGTTTTCAGTAAGTGTGATCTTGTCTTCCCAGTGAGCATTGAAGTTGCCAAGGTGGAATTCAAAATCAACCATTCCCAAGATTTCAGATACTCGTTGAGAATGTTTTGTTGTTCTCAAGATTGAAGTCAGAAGATCAAGGTTTGGTTTCCAAGAATCATCTTCGAGTTTTTGGGCTGAGTTTTCTTGTGTGTGTGTTTCTTTAGAAGATATATTTAAATCTTTCTTTTGTGTGTCTACTACGTGTACTACCTGTGGTCTACTACGTGTACTAGTGCGGTCTACTACGTGTACTAGTTCACTAGCTGTACTAGTATTCTTTGTGTACTGCTTACCGAGTAATGACACTTCATTAATTTGATATTTATTACCAAGTTTTCGGTGTGTCGAAAGAATGGTTATCACACCATGATCAGCTAATTCTTTGATGCCTTTTGCAACAGTCATTCTTGACATAACTCTTGCACCCTCAAGCTCCGAATTGCCTTGAAGTTGACTGTAGCTCACATAATCTGAGCTTTTTTGAAAGCCATTGAGCCTGTTTTCAAGTTCAAAATAAACATGGCGACCTGCATCACTAAGAAATGGATAAACTTCTTTGCGATACAACTGGCTCGACATAACAAAGCCTTTGACGAATTTGTCAGGTGACATTTTCGCTCCATCTTTGAATTGGACAATATTGTCTTGTGGTTTTTTGAGAGCTGTCATGCCGCCACCTCACGAACCTTTGCTTTAGCAAGTTCGCCCGCAATCCACTCAACACCTTTTGGTGTGAATAGAGCATGGTTGAACGCGTGACCTGATTCGCTAACGCCTGTTTTCACAAAAAAGCGTTTTGCATCAACATGATTTTGGTATGCAGTCCACTCGCCATTGAGCTTGTACATAATTCGGTTTGATTCAAGAAAATCACGGAAAGCGTTTTCTTTGATCTGCAAAAGCTTTGCAACTTGGCGGAATGTTTTATTGCCATTGCCTGCCACATATTTATCTACAAATGCGACTTTCGGGGCTTGGATTTCGAGTTGTTGAATGACAGCTTGCTTTTGCTCTTCAGACTCAACCAAAGCTTTTAATGCTGAAAGATAGTCATGTGGTGTTGATATTTGCTTTTGAGTAACCAATGCATCAAAAGTGTTAATTACCTTTAAGTGAAAATTGGCACTGATCCACATTGCATACGCATAAACAATTTGCTTAACAACGTATGTGCCCTGGTTTAATCCGCCTCGAATCACCTCAACTGGCGCTACAGGAATTCCTGTATCGATAAAAGCGTTCACCATATTTGGTGATCGGTTTAGCTCACCTATCAAAGCTTGTGTTTGATCATTTCTAATAAATCGAAATGGTGCATGCTTATCTGCCCCGCCACTCGCTTTGTGTAAATCATTCAAGCAGTAGCGACCATATTGATCTCGATGAATAACAGCACCGTCAATAACGATTGATTGCTCTGCATTTTGAAACTGTGTTAAAATTGGCATGTTCATAATTGGTATCTCACTGATAATTGAGCAGAAGCCTGATGTACGAGATCAGGCTTTTTCTTTTTCTCTGTAGCCAAGTTCTACATCCATCCCAAAATCAACAATGTCGTCTTGAAATAGATCATCTACAGAGTCCATGCGACTCATCCACGCCTTTGACATCACAAAAAGCGCCTCAAGTTTTTCTTCACGAATCATTCTGTAATTTGTTGGAACTGGCTTATATCCAAGTGCATGCAATAAAGCGCAACAGTTCTCAATTTCTGTTAATCCGTTGCTTTTCTTATCATTTTTCATGCGTGTAATAGAGCTTGGATCAAGCCCTAATTGCTCTGCAATCTTGCTTTGATTGCCCGAGTTCAGAGCTTGCAATATCCGCGATACGCTATTTCTGGCGCTTGCAGACAGCTCGACCGATAATTTGTTCATAGGATCTCCTAAGCCACTCGGATTTCAGAAAATGAGTTTTTTAGGCTCGGTCTTAGATTGATGGCTAAAAATTTGTTGTTGGTTTCTTTCTGGATTTTTAGAGCAACTTCGGTTGACACAGTTCCAGTAGAGACCATGTGATTGACTGTTGGTTGAGTGATCTTTAAGGCTAAAGCGGTTTTACTTTGACTTCCGAAGAACTCAACTACTTCTTGAATCGGATTAAGTGACATAAACACCTCCAGTAGTTATTCTTATAATTTATAGAATATTCTATTTATAGTCAATGGTGTTTTATAGAAATATCTATTTATGTCTATTTTTAGCCTTTTGTGACAAATGACGTTTTTATATATTATAGAAAGGGCTATATATGCTATTCACGGAAATTATTGGTATGACAACTCAGTCAGAAAGGCTTAGAGAGGCTCGCATCAAGGCTGGACTTTCTCAGCAGCAAGTTGCTGAAGCTGTAGGTATGAAGCAACCGTCATATAACTATTTAGAGAAAAATGATAAAAGCGGTTCTGCTAAGCTTGCAGAAATCGCTAAAGTGCTAAACGTGGATCCATATTGGATTCGTACAGGCAAAAATAATAAAGATATTGATTTGGAAGTAAAAAAAATACTTGAAAACTCTACTGTTGCTCAGGTAGATTCGCAAAGTGATGACCAGGAGAGAATCTGGATTGATTTAGTGAATATTCGTTTTTCGTGTGGTAGTGGGGAGTCGATTGAGTTTCATTTTGAGGATGTGCTTGATAAGCGTGAAATACCAGGATCGGTTTTTAAGAAGCATAACGTTAAGCCTTTGAATGCTAGGTTAGTAAAAGCTACAGGAGACTCACAAGAGCCTTACGTATGCAATGAGGATGTGTTTGCGATTGACATATCTGATACGGAAATTAGGGATGGTGAGTTCTATGCTGTTTACTTTGAAGGGGAAGCGATGCTGAAGCAGATTTTCAAAGAGCAAGGCGGTAAGTTGATATTACACAGCCTTAATAATAGATATAGAGATCGCATCGTGACTGAAGACAATGGTTTAAGTTTTAGAGTTATTGGTCGGCAATTCTATAGAGCTGGATAAATATATATAGAGAAACCTGCTAAAAGCAGGTTTTTTTACGTCTGAACAATTCGATTGTTAATTTTTATTAAAATTTTTTCTATATTTCTCAGTTATTTAATAGACAATAATAGAATAATATCTATAAATATAGAAATTTCTATTGATTACTTAAATAGAATATTCTATATTTACCTCACAGACAAACAAAAAGCCCTCCGACGGCAAATCTAAAGGGCTTTTCACAACACGAGGTAATTATGAACCAAATACATCCAAAGAGTCAAACGACTCCCCGTCTTTACCAGCACCCTACTGCGGAAAATACCGTGGTTCATTCGGGTTGGTTCGGCAATCTATGTGCCCTTTTAGTTATGGGCATTCTTATCTGCTTCGCTGTCTATGCAATGTTTATCAAATCGGATAACGAGGCTTTGATCAAAGAGCAGAATCAAGCTCAGGTGCGTGCGGAGGCTAACCAATGAACGCAATCCCTAAATTTTCAGAGCAATGCGGTGCGGTGTTTCCTGAGCTATCAGTTGACAGTGACTTTGTGATCCAAGGCACTCAGGTTTATTTTGATTTGGTGCGAGTTGTTCACGGAAAAACAGTTGCGAGCATTTCAGTGGTAGTTGAAGCGAACGAGACTCAAGGTTATTCGTTTTGGAACAACACAAGTGATCCGCAAAACGATCATGAATTTAATTTTGACAAGTTGGAAGTTGATGGTCTCAGCATTGCTCGAGTCGAGAATGTTGATGATGTATTAGCAGTTGAGGGTCAGCCTTTCTTCTTAACTGAGAGTCAGTGCAAGGCTTTAAATGAAAAGCTCAATGAGTTTTTTGAAGAACAGAAAGTCGAAGAATTTAAAAGAATAGCAGCTTAAGGAAAAGAATATGAATGCACCAGTACAAAATAGAACGCATTGGAAGCAACTCGTTAATCCTAAGTATTTGGGCGTGTATTGCTTGGTAAATGGTCAAGATATGACTGTGACGATTAAGTCTGTAGGTCGTGAAATAGTCATTGGCGATGGTGGGAAAAAAGAGGAATGCACTGTAGCTCAACTCACAAATGCCAAGCCCATGATCCTTAATCGCACCAATTGCAAGACCATTGAGAAGATGTATGGTCCGTATCTTGAAGACTGGGCGGGTAAATCGTTCACGGTTTACGAGACATCTACTCGTGTGGCGGGTGAAACGGTTGCTTGTCTTCGCATACGAAAAGATATTCCAAATGCTCAGCCAATTAAAGAGCCATTAACCCAAGATCGTTTCGAAAAAGCCATGCAACAGGTTCGTGACGGCAAATATGATCCGAACAAATTGTTCAATGATTATGCCTTAACTCAATCTCAAATAGATCAAATGAATCAGGAGTTTGGCGCATGAAATTAATTAGAGCATCTTCAATCAGTAAGATCATGGCTAACCCTGAATCCGATAAATTGGGTGTTGGTGCTTACACATACCTTGAAAACTTAGCTTCGCAAGTCGCTTTAGAGTGGGATGAGGATTTCGATTTTAGAACTCTGCAAAAAGGTCGTGATGTTGAGCAGGATTCTATCGACCTTTACAACAAATTCAACTTTACTTCATATGTGAAAAATACAGAGCGTAAGAGTTCAGATTTGATCACGGGTGAATGCGATATTGATGATGTTGATAGTAGCCTGATTATTGATATCAAATCATCTTGGTCTAAAGCTACGCACCCCTACTGTCTACGACTTGGTGGGAAAAAAGGCTATGAGTGGCAACTACTTGCTTATATGCACTTGTGGGATAGAAATCAAGCTGAATTGGCTTATTGCCTTGTGGATACGCCATACGAGTTGATTGGAATGGAAGATGAGAATCTCCATGAGGTTGCTCATATTGACATGGCTTTAAGAGTAACAACGCTTCGATTTGAACGCGATGCAAAGAAAGAAAACCAGATGATTGCTAAGGCTCGCGTTGCGCAGTTAGAGCTTGCTGAACTCTTAGATAAAAAAGGAGTTGTCGCATGACTAGAATTTCAATCAAACCTCTAAACGACTGGGAATTGTTGCGTAGACGCTATCCAAGTGGTCGAGCATACAAAGCTAGAACAGCTCTTTCAGTTATTCGTTTGGATGAATTCTCAAACTGGCTTGTTGATCAGGGTGCTGATGTTTTCACTAAAACCGAGCAACATGAAATCTTGAGATTCAAATTAAATGGCGAGCTTGGGGTCTGGTATCAAACAGGATCAGGCAACCTGCTCATGCATGATTTGGCTGAAAAATTTAAAGCTGAGGTACCAAATGTTCAAAATTAAACAACGGCACTTATTGGCTTTCAAAATTTGGCTTGCCCTTCTTGGTTATAAAAAGAATGACCTACCCGATGGTGGTGCAACATTCAAAGGCAAAGGCACTAAACAAGATTATGTGCTGATCGGCAAAGACTTAAGCGGTAATGCAAATTGCCAAAAATTATATGAAGAATTCAAAGTTTATTTGGTGAGTCCGATGGATGTGAATTTAGGAAAGGTGGCGTGATGGGATCTAAAAAATTATGGTGTGTAGGCATGCGCCCCGAGGGTGATAGTCCTCACGAACAAACTCCTGCTGCGTCAAAAGAAATCGCTGAACGTGCAATTGAGCGTTATCGCGCTATGTGGAAGGCGGAAGGTAATAAGTTCATGATCGAATCATTTGACGATCTGATTCAAGTACAGCAATGGCACGGTACACGCAAAGAACATATCAAGAAAATGTTCTATAACGAAAATTGGTTTAAAGAGCCGATGTATCAGTGTAAGAACATAGTGCAGGCGGAACAAGCATTTAAATACGGTGAAATCGTGCATTGCTACAAGGGCGAAGTTGAGTTGATTACTTCTGATTTTGATGAAGCTAAGCGCTTCTATGAGGTGGCGTGATGGATATTCAGAAATCAATGGAAGGTTTCAGCTCACACATAAAGCGTGAGTATGGTGAAGTAGTGATATTTAACAATCACACGCCTGTTAACTCAAGACATGCCGAGTTATTCAAGACATGGCAAGCAGCCAAAGCGAGTGTGGCAGAAGGGTTTGTTTTGGTTGAGAAGGACTTAATTCAGTCAATTCATCAATCCTGCAACAATGCTTTGGATATCAATGATATGGATATTTACAAGGGATTGTGTATGGCAATTATTGACGACGCGGAAGCCATGATCGAAGAACAGGAGCCGTCAAATGACTGAAATTCAACGCACGAATGTTGAAGAAACCGACATCGACAAGCAAGTGAGCATCTTGGACCAGTTCATCGCAGACGGTGAGTTTGAAAAGGCTTTTCAGGATGTGTTTGGGTTGCCTGAAGCTGTGGTGGAGAGCTTGGGAGAGGTTTCGTGAAAACTACATGGGATTTAGGAAAAGATGTGACCTACGAGATTTTGATTGAAAATTTGGGTGGGTATGAAAAGGCTAAGATGCATTATGATTATCTTAAATTCACACTAAATAACTGTGAAGAAAAAGAAGGAACTGCGGTTTTTCAAATAACACAGCAGAATCTATTAGCGTTGAGCAATGCTTTGCTCCAATACCGCCGAGAGCATGGGATTTTTGAGGTTGGGGATCCCATAATTGATGCCTGTGTTGGAAATTCGGTTATTAAATATCATGGCGGATACGATAACCATGAAAATTGGGTTTCTTGCTTTGTGCGACACGCCACCGATGACGAGATCAAAGCCAATGAACGATTGGAGGTGGGTTGATGGGTGTATACCAAATCACTGTCACAGGCGATGCACCGCAGATATTCATTGGTGAAAATATCAATGGTGCAAAAGTCGTAGCAATTAAGGATGTTAGCCCTGAGTTTGTTACACCTCAAGAGCTTGCTGTTAAATATGGGATCAGTGAGGACACGGTAAGAACCAAGCTTGCTTCGATTAATAAAGGTGTTGGTCGTAAATGCAAATATAGACCAAATGAAGCCGAGTTGATTTTAGGCCAGAAAGAGAAGAAATCTGCAGGAAGAAAGAGAGCAAATTAGCTCTCTTTTTTACGCATCCAACATATCAGCAATATCATCAACATCGGGGTTGTAATAAGTATTCACCAAAACCTTGATTGTCTTATGCCCTGTCACCTTCGCTAAAACTTCAACTGGTAATTTTTGATTGTTCACGAACCGGGTGATAGCTTCATGACGTGTGTCGTGGAATTTAATATCCGCAAGCCCTGCTTTCTCTTTTCTGCGCTCCCACATCAATCGGAAAGCATTTTCATTTTGCGGAATGAGTTTGGGCCCATCGTGATCTATCAGCGCCAGTAATTCTAAAGCCTTTTTAGTCAACGGCACATTTCGAGCATCACCATTTTTTGTTTTCGGCAAATGGACATGACGAGCGTGAATATCCTTCATTTGAATACCGAGAATTTCACCGCGACGCATTGCTGTCTCAAGCGCAAATAAGAAAGCCCAAGCAACATAGTGATCAGGCTCGGTTGGTGTTTGCCCTTCTCTATAATTTAAAGATTCAAGCAACTGCTGAATTTCATCATCACGTATTCGACGATTTCGAGCTTTGGGTTTAACAGGTTTTTTAATCCCCATCCATGGATTGTTTTCAAGAAGAAATAATTCTTTAACCGCATAACTAAAAACAGAACTATATAAAGCAATTTCACGCAGTACTGTATTTGCACCAACCTCTTTTAATCGTTTATTGCGCCAAGCTGTTAAATGCTTGGGTGTAATATCGTGAATCGACATATCTGCCAGTGCACCAAACTTTTCTTCGAATGGCCCAATCTGTTGCTTGACGTAAATTGAACCCCGAAGCTTTTTCCCAACTTCGTCATAATATTTATAAAAAAGGGTTTTAAACGGATAGTGCTGTTTTACGCCCAGATCTTCAGCTAATTGATTTGCACGAGCCTCAAGCATTTTTTGAGCTGCCCATTGCTCACATTCTTTCGCTGTGTCACGAGTTGCAGACGAGCGTTTTCCATTGATCATAATCTCAATATAGAAAGCTTCACCGCGTTTTCTTGGCTTTGGTATTTTCATGACGTAAAACTCAAAATGCTTGACGTAATCTTGACGTAAATTTTACGGCTAAATCGGCTTAATTCACCATTTAAACCGTATAGGCTGATTTTAGCACATCATAGAGCAGGCATAAAAAAAGGGCTTTAAGCTACTGTTTTCGCTTAAAACCCTTATAACATATACTTCTTAATCTTGGTAGGTTTAACCAGATTCGAACTGGTGACCTCTACGATGTCAACGTAGCGCTCTAACCAACTGAGCTATAAACCTAGAATGAGAGCGATCATATTCAGTTTTGATTTTTTTGACAAGTTTTTTTGTGCTTTTTCAGTATATTTGTATAACTATTCAGCAATATCTCAAATTGATCTAAGTTTTCTTTACTGTCTTGATTCAAATAGACAATGTCATGATGCAAATTGATCAGCATATGCAACTCAGTGTTTAAATCAAAATTTAGCTCTGAAGTACTAAATTGATTCAGTTCAATCTCTTTCGCTAATCTAAGCATCCAAGCTTTAAAACTCTCTGCCTTTTGAAGGTGTTGATCAGCCGATAATTTTTGACTGAATCGATTTAAAATCTGATTCATACGTGTTTGCTGATGATAAGTTTTAAAACGCCAAGTCAAATAGTAAATGATCCCGATTGTGAATAATCCAGCAATAATGAAAATACCATAAGCATAGCTTGAGTTTAGCCCCAATAAACCCATCCATTTCTTTTGGCGTTCTAAGTCAAAACCAAGGACTTTGTCCTGCCATTGGAAGCTTGCATAATCACTCCAAATACGAAGTTGTTTGAGTGCTGAAAACTGCTGATATTTGAAATGAGAAAACTGTTCATCTCCAAATGCACGTTGATCATTCGACAGATAGTTTTGCATGCCTAAATCTAAACGCTGTGGTGCAATAATCGAGGTCGGATCTACCCGTATCCATTGCTGATTTAAAAACACCTCTGTCCAAGCATGAGCATCCAGCTGGCGGACTTCCCAACTCTGTTCATCGGGAGCGGCTTGTCCCCCTTGATAACCCACGACTACGCGCGCAGGAATGCCGACATAACGCATTAGCAACACAAAGCTTGAGGCATAGTGCTCACAAAAGCCTTCTTTGGTTTTAAATAGAAATTCATCAACGCGATGATTGCCTAAACGCCCCGGTTGTAAGCTATATTTGAATTGCTGTTGTTGATACCACTGAATGACATTTTCAACATAGCGACTCGGATCTGACTGACTTTGAATAAATAATCGTTTTGCTAAAGCTTGCGCTTGAAGATCTAAATTTTTGGGATAGACGGTATACAGTTGTTTTTGAGTATCATTTAATTCAAGGTTTACATTATTAAAATCTTGTCCAACCCACAGTAATGAAATCGGTTGATTACGTTGTACCAAACGATTCGGCGTAATTGAATAATCTTGATGCAAATTAAAACGGCGTTCTAAGGGAATGGTTTTTTCTAAACCTGTGACCCATTTTTGACGTTGATCTGCCGCCAAATACTGATATTGAATTCCTTGTGAAGCTAAGTTTTGATGATGAATTTGGTACCGATATTGATTGGTGATATGACTCGTCCATGTTGTCCCATCATATTCATCCAGTACCATCGCACGCCAATACAACTCATGTTGTGCAGGTAATTGCTTGAGATCGACAATAATTCGAAATGCCAAAGCAGACGATTGCGAGAGCTCCGCAATATCTCCAGGAGACATCCGATCACTGATTCCTGTAACACCTTTGTCAGAAGCAATCGGTACGTGCCACAGTGGTGGAAATCGAGGAAAGAATAAAAAAAGAATGATAAAAAATGGAACGGCTAAGCCAACAAATTTAAAAACATGTCCAATATCATGTCGAGCTGCTTTAAATATTGGTTGGGATGCTTGTTTAAACTCGGTTGTTTGAATGCGATATAAACCAAACAAACAACTGACTAAACAACAAATCACCATTAACGCCATCCAAATCGACTGGCTATAAAGGAATAAGCTGGCACTGACAAATAATGCAAAATTAAAGAAAATAATCAGATCACGTTTGTTTTTCAACTCAAGTGATTTACCAAACAAAAACACTGCTAAGACCGCTGTACCTGCTTCAACGCCAATAAAGCTTCCATAGGAGAGGTAAATGGCAAGTAAAGCAAGGACAACCAATCCTATTTTCAGCCATTTTGACAATTGAGCATCAGGATCTTGTTTTTGCTTTTTAAAATGCAGAAATAAAGCCAACATCATCAACACAAAGACCAAACTTAGATAAAGTGGCGAAAATGCAACTTGAGCAATCAGAATGAGACCGAGACTCAGTAAAATCGGCACCATCAGGGCTATTTTCATTTTAATTCACCTGCGCCAAAATGCGTTGAGCCTCTAAATACTGCTGACTGCCTAGCCCTTGAGTCAATTCAACGCCTTGGACTTGAACTGAATATTGGGCTTGTATGCGCTCACACTTATCTACCAGTCCCATCATCAAACTTAATTTTTCTTCATGATTGGAGCTTGGCATTTTTTCATAATCAATTTGGATCACATTTAAGTCATGATGATCCTCAAACTGTTTGACATAAAGCCCTTGCCCCCTAGCCGCTTGTTTCCATGAAATGGATTGTAAAGAATCACCCAATTGATAATTGCGAAGCTCTCGAAATTCATCGTGATCAGGCTGACCTGTAGTTTGAGCATATTGCGATTCAGATTGAGAATACTTCGCTGAAGGTGCAATCCATATAATTTTCTTGCTAAAAAAATACGTCCAAGCACGAACCAACCCCAAGGGATAGGTCGAGAATAGCTGAATTTCAGGCAGGCTGAATTGACCACGCACAAGCGGAATAAAACTCAAATGAAGTGTATGCCTTAGATCATTCAACAAGATTGGATGCAATTGATCATTTACTTTGAGATAGAGATATCTAGTGACAGCTGTTCGTTGTTTCAACTGAACTTGTACGGTTAAAGCATCCTCAACTCGACCAATTTCAGGGTAGACCAGTTCAATCTCTAAACCATGTAATTGTTTAAAAGTCAGATAAAAACTGACACACAGGATCGCACTGATTAAAAAGCAAAAGCCCAAGATCAAGTTATTGGCGTAGTTCACGCCTGCAATAAAGGTGATCAAGATCAACACCAAATATAGATAGCCCTGTTGATAGATAAAAATCAGGACATCTTTTTGCTTGATCTGCTTGGTATCTTCAAACTGAAAGCGCTTGCTTATCCACTGACGAAAATTTTTCTTCAGCATGCTTAACCTTGCACATCGACACGTTGCATTAAGTGCAAGGTCTCTACCTCACCCAAGCCAATTCGATGGGCGCTGACAGCGACAAAGACCGCTTGTATATCATCTACCGTGACAAAGCTTCTTTTCTCAATGAGGGCATGTGCTTGAGCCGCTTTCTTTAATGCAAGCACACCGCGCGTGGATAAACCATGACGACCTTTTCGGGTTTCATTGGCTAAATCTAAAATATAATCAAGGACCAAATCACCAACAGCCACTGATTGACACAACTGCTGAATCTCTAGAATATCTTGCTCAGTAAAAATAGGACTGAGTGTTGAAATTAGACTTTGTCGGGTATTTTGTTGTAATAATAATTTTTCAGCATATCTTGAAGGATATCCAAGCGATAATCGCATCAGAAAACGATCAAGCTGTGATTCTGGTAGCGCATAGGTTCCACTTTGAAACAGCGGATTTTGTGTTGCAATCACCCAAAATGGTTGTGGTAATGAATAACGAACCCCATCCACAGTGACAATCCCCTCCTCCATGGCTTCGAGCAACGCACTTTGCGTCTTCGGGCTACAACGGTTGATCTCATCTGCCAATAAAATTTGAGTGAAAATAGGTCCTTGTTTAAACTCAAATTGATGTTCTTTTTGATTGAACATATTGATCCCAATCACGTCACTGGCAAGCATGTCATTGGTAAATTGAATCCGCTGAAACTTCAAACCAGCCAAATGTGACAGTGCACTCGAAAGCGTGGTTTTACCCAGACCGGGTAAGTCTTCAAATAAAACATGCCCACCTGAGAATAAAGAACATAATGCTAATTTGGTCTGATGATCTTTATCTAAAATGATTTGATTAATCTGATCCAAAAACTGATCAATTTTATCCGCATAAAATGTGATTTTTTCTTTAAGCTGATCATCTGTTTCAGATAAAGGCTGTTTCTGAGCCTTATTCATACCCCAAATCACGTTTTATTCCCCAATAAAAAACAGTGCACGATTAAACATACACGTTTTTTGAGAATACTCAAAGATTTGATAGCAGCATTGCTGATAGATTGAAAAATATAAGAAATTTAATCAAATTTTGAATTATGAGATACCGCGCTTCTAGATTTATAAAAATTGAATTCAGCTCATGCTTCAATCTCTAATAAATGCCGTTTTAACTCTTGGCTGTCAATCGCTGTGTAATGCTGTTGTTGCTCAGCTTTTTTGATCAAAGCAACCAGTTTTGAATTGATCGGTGCTGTTTGACCCAATTGATCAGCAAGTCGTATCACTTCACCATTTATCCAATCAATTTCAGTGGGTTTTCCTGCATTTAAATCATCTTGCATCGAGGAGCGTGCTAGTGGATCTATAGCCAGCATTTTCCGACTAATGATGTTAAAAAGGAAATTAGGAAGATTTAAAATTGCAGGAATAATTCGGGCAGGAACAGCCGTCAACTGTGCAGGTTTAATTTTAGCAAGCTCAAGTAATTTCAAGGTTTCTTTTTGAGCCATCGCTAAGCATTGTCGATATGCTCGATTTGACAATTGCTTTTTCAAAGGTTGTCCTGAGAGTGCATTCACAGCATTATTTAAATTAAGTAACACTTTCGCCCATTGCACTGCGAGCATATCGCTAGAAAACTCAATAGGAAGCTGTGTATGTTCAAATTGAGCTTTTAACCCATCTTGCTGTGCAAAGGATTTTACATATAAAGCACCTTCGCTACCTTGATGAAAATGCCCTTCGCCTTGAATCGATACATTAAAAGGCACCATCCCTTCCAAAATTTGATGGTTTGGCAAGATGCTTTTTAGAATCCCAACATTACTTACACCATTTTGAAAACTGATCAGGATACATCTTTCCGAAAGACCTAAAGCTCTGAGCTCTTCAGCAACTTGCTCGGTTGCCGCGGATTTGACACAAACGAAAATAATGTCTACGCCTAATAAATCCTGTGCGCTTAGCGTTAAATTTAAATCTTCAGCAGTAATATAATCTTCTCTGCCCTGATAATCGGTGAGCTTTAATCCTTTTTTTTGCAGTGATGTATACATATTTTCTCGGCATAGAAAAAGTACATTCACACCTTGACTGGCTAAACAGCCACCGAGATAACACCCGATTGAGCCTGCACCATAAATACCAATTTTCATGTTTAATCCATTTTAGCCATTCTTATTATGAAATCGAGTATAGATGAAAATGATCAAAGAACTTGTCACATAAATGACGAATGAGTTTTTTCCCCATGGCATAAATTATTTCAAAATTCTATTTTCACTCTCTAAATACCCCATTTTATGCTCTTAAACCAGAACTTAAAAACTGCTCAATTTAGTTCAGTCACAGATTCTTAAATAATCACGAAAAATAAAAAACGGCACCGAAGTACCGTTTTATTTAAGCCCATTTAGATCAACAAGGACACTTTTTCATGCCATTTGTTGCACTTGGATAACGTGCATCGACACAGTAACGATAGAAGGTTTTAGAGTCCATTGCCTCTAAATCAGGATGATGCTTTGCCATATGTTCAAGGTAAGTCTGATAATCAGGAACACCGACCATCAAACGAAAGCTTTGCTGTAAACGCTGCCAAATCAGTTGAATGGTTTTAATGCCATTCAACATCAAAAACTTCTTCGGCTGAGCCAACACTGTGAACTTGATGATCTTACCTAGCGCAAGCTTTTGACGAATTTGATCTTTTAAACTCATTTGCTTTCTCCCACTGGCACTTCATCAGTATAAATCGCTTCAGATTCGTTGACAGATGGATTTGGATTTGCCAAGGCTTTACGAATCACTTTAATCGCAGCAAATAACATGACAAATGCAACGATCATAAAGAACGCACACAATGCAGCATTAATTTGATTCGATAATGCGACAGTCTGCATTTCAGCAATGGTTTTCGCAGGTTTTAAAATCTCATTATTGGCAATTGCTGTATTAAAGCGATCCGCTTGTGCCAAGAAACCAATTTTTGGATTTTCGTGGAAAATCTTCTGCCAACCCGCCGTCATTGCAGTAATGAATAAGAAAACAGTTGGGATAATGGTGACCCAAACATATTTTTGCTTTTTCATTTTGAATAGAATCACGGTACCCAGCATCAGTGCCATAGCAGCAAGAATCTGGTTACCAATACCGAAGAGTGGCCATAAGCTGTTGATACCACCCAATGGATCAACCACACCTTGATAAACAAAGAAGCCCCAACCCGCTACAGCAACTGCGGTACCAATCAAGTTACCGACAAATGATTTTGAGTTTTTCACCGCTGGAACAACGATACCTACAGTATCTTGAACCATGAAACGACAAGCACGGGTACCCGCATCTACTGCGGTTAAAATAAATAATGCTTCGAATAGAATTGCAAAATGGTACCAGAATGCCATCATTTCACGGCTGTTGAATACTTCTGTAATGATGTGTGCCATACCAATGGCAAAGGTCGGTGCACCACCAGTACGCGAGAGAATCGTACTTTCACCGACTTCTTGAGCAAGTAAAGTTAAAGCTTCTGGTGTAACGACAAAGCCTAAATTACGTACTGCCTCGGATGCACTCTCAACTGTTGTACCAATCACCGCAGCTGGGGAGTTGATCGCGAAATAAACGCCTGGATCAAGAATCGTTGCACAGATCATGGCCATGATTGCTACAAAAGACTCCATCAACATACCACCGTAGCCAATCACACGAATGTCTTTCTCGTTGTTGACCAACTTAGGCGTTGTTCCAGATGAAACCAAAGCATGGAAACCTGAAATCGCACCACAGGCAATGGTAATAAATAAGAATGGGAATATTGAACCTGAGAATACAGGACCTGTACCATCGACAAATTGAGTCATCGCCGGCATTTTAAGTTCAGGCATGGCAAAAATAATACCAATGGCTAGACCGGCAATCACACCAATTTTTAAGAATGTAGAAAGATAATCACGTGGTGCTAAAAGCAACCAAACCGGTAAAACTGACGCAATGAAACCATAAATGATCAAGGCCCAAGTCAGCTGAGTCCCTGAAAGTGTGAATAATTGGCCCCAATATGGATGTTGCGCAATATTTTCACCATAGATAATGCCAAGCATCATCAATACAAAACCAATAATCGAAACTTCTGCAATTTTACCTGGGCGAAGGTAACGCATATATACGCCCATAAACAAGGCAATCGGAATCGTTGCAGCAATACTGAACACCCCCCATGGGCTATTCGTTAGTGCTTTCACGACCACCAATGCCAGTACAGCAAGGATAATAATCATTACCCCCAATGCACCGAGCATGACAATAATCCCTGCAAAAGAACCCAGTTCTTGTTTTGCCATTTCACCTAACGATCGACCATCGCGACGCGTTGAAATAAACAACACCAAGAAATCTTGCACAGCACCTGCGAGCACTACACCAACGAGCAACCATATTGTTCCTGGTAAATAACCCATTTGCGCTGCAAGAATAGGACCGACCAATGGGCCTGCACCTGCAATTGCGGCAAAATGATGCCCAAACAAAACGCTTTTGTTGGTCGGAACATAATCCAAACCATCTGCTAAGCGATGTGCTGGCGTCAGTCTTCTGGCATTGAGTTCAAAAACTTTATTTGCGATAAACAAACTATAAAATCGGTATGCAATGCTATATACACAGATGGCAGCAAGTACCAACCAAACTGCGTTGACGTGTTCACCACGACTTACAGCCAAAATACCAAATGAAACGGCGCCGAGGATGGCGACCATTAACCATATTATTTTCGAAGTCATGGTTAACTTCGGTTCTATATGTTCCATATAAATACACCCTCATATTTAATGCATTCAGAAGCTTCAATTTTTATACTTTAGCGTGACTTCTGTATTCCCTTGCAACTCTACTCTTCTCATTACCCCATTCATCTAAGACTTTGGCATAAAAAAAAGGGATGATTTTCATCACCCCTTCGATAATAGTCTATACATCAACCATTATGCACGCTCTAAATAGTCACCCGTACGAGTATCTACACGAACGCTTTCTTCTTGCTGAACAAACAATGGAACACGTACAACAGCACCTGTTTCAAGTTTCGCTGGTTTACCACCACCGCCAGAAGTATCACCACGCACACCTGGATCAGTTTCAACGATTTTTAAAACAACAAAGTTTGGTGCACTTACAGACAATGGAACACCATTGAATAGCATAATTGTGCATTTTTCATTTGAATCGTCTTTCAACCATTTTGCAGCATCACCCATTGCTGTTTTATCAGCAGTGATTTGCTCAAAAGTAACTGGATCCATGAAGTTCCAAAGTTCGCCGTCGTTGTAAAGGTATTCCATTTCAACTTCAACGATATCCGCACCTTCAAGTGTTTCATTCGATTTGAACGTTTTTTCTAATACTTTACCCGTTTTAAGGTTACGTAATTTTACACGGTTGAATGCTTGACCCTTACCAGGTTTCACATATTCATTTTCCATGATTGAACATGGGTTGCCGTCAAGCATTACTTTAAGACCTTGCTTAAAGTCATTTGTAGAATAATTGGCCATGGAAGGCTCGCTCCAAACTTACTAACTTAAATCTATTAATGCTAGACTAGCATCATTTTTTACACGTGGCATGATAAACTATTTGTATCAAGAGCAAAACTGGCAATCTCAACTCAGTCACTTAATTACTGATCCTTTAGAGTTGCTTGAAGTGCTTCAGCTTTCACCTGAACATTTATTATCAGGTGCAATACTCGCCTCTGCACAGTTTAAATTACGTGTTCCTCGTGCGTTCGTCGAAAAAATGAACCGTGCTGACCCATTTGATCCCCTACTATTACAAGTTCTACCCCATCATTTAGAATTAGAAGAGCACCCTGATTTTGTCACTGATCCCTTAGATGAGGAAGCAGCGAATCATATTCCTGGTGTACTGCATAAATATTCTTCCCGTTTTTTACTAACCTTAACGGGTGCGTGTGCGGTACATTGTCGTTATTGTTTTAGACGCCACTTTCCCTACCAAGACAATCTACCAAAATCCGATGATTGGTTAAGTATTCAACGCTACCTAATAGATCAAACTGCGATTAATGAAGTGATATTGAGTGGCGGTGATCCACTTACCCTGTCTAATCGCAAACTGGCTCAATGGATTGAAAGACTTGAATCTATTCCGCATATTCAAACGTTAAGAATACATTCTCGTGTTCCAATTGTGATTCCAAATCGTATTGATGATGAGCTGATTACCTTATTAAAAAACAGTAGGCTACGTGTTATTCTAGTGGTACACTCGAATCATGCTGCTGAACTTGATGATTTCACCTGCTCAAAACTCAGTTTATTGACCGAGCACAATATTTTAGTGTTAAATCAAGCAGTCATACTTAAAGGCGTGAATGACTCTGCTAAAACCTTAATTAATTTGAGCTATCGCCTTTTTGAGGCGCGTGTTATGCCCTATTATTTACATGTATTAGACAAGGTTAAAGGCGCACAACATTTTGATTTAAATGCTAAAGACATTGATCAGATTTACAAAGAAGTTTTGGCAAGTTTGCCAGGGTATTTAGTTCCGAAACTCGTTCGGGAAATTGCGGGAGAAAAAAATAAAACACCGCTTTTTGGAGTTGCAACATTTTAGAGACTCATTCAATGAATCAATTACAAATTTCTGAAATTTTTCATTTTCCCACAGTATTATCCAGAGAAACATTGAGTTTTTCTGAAGCGAATGTTGAAGCACTTTCACAATGGGCTTCTTCACTTTCAATTATGCAATTGGGTGATACTTCAGAAGCAGTATTTAAAGCATTGTATGAAATTGCTGAGTTAAATTGTTCTGAAACTTTAAGATTTGATTTAATTCAGACGCTCCATCCTATTATTGAAAATGTCTTAGTAAGCCTTGAAAAAAACTTTCTCAATCAAGGCTTATTTCATTCAGATCGTAGTAAACATATTATTGAATTGACCACACGTCTAAGAACTTATTTTGCTGATATTTACATTGATATTGCACAGCGTTGTGAGCAACAACTAAAACAACAAAAATTTTCATTGTTTAAATTTACCGAAAAAAAGAATCTTAAAACTGCGCGCATTCTTTCAACATACTATGCACTTGAACAGTTGGGACTGTTATTGGTTCAGCAGCAAATGCTGTACAGCTCTGCCCTGTCCAAACAGTGGCTGATGACACATACACTGTATGACTTAGCGCTTAAAAACCAAGAGTTGCTGATTAATATTAATCAATTGCAAGGCACAAATTACGCTATTCGCAATATTCAACAAGCTTATGTTCAAGTTTTATTACTGGAAATTTTTAATACACATCAGATTCGTCCATCTGAAATTTATGCTCTGTATCAATGTAGCTTTGACTGGGCGCAGATGATAGAAATTGCTCCTCGAGAAAATTCGTTATCACGTTATATTATTGATCGCACTAAAGACCATCCCCCAGTCTATAATCGTAAACAACATGAAAGTTTCAAGCCCGATCTTTTTATTTCGACACAGACCTTACTTGAGCATATAAATCTTACTATTCAAAAAGACAATGAATATTTGTCCAAAAATGAAAAAGTCTATTTGAGTGCGCCTTTAAAATTTCATGTACAAAACGTACTGGGTTCAACCATTGAACGTCAACATGAGCGCTACGAATATTCAGCGCAACTACACATGTGTTTTAGTTTATTGGCTGCTCATTTTTATTTGTCGAAAGCTAAAAACTTCGATGAAACGCTTCAGCTAAATCATCATTATGATCTGCAATCTGAATCTAATATTCATGCCAAAATTGCAAATGTTCAAGATGTTTCACTGAAGAAACAGGTTCAAGTCTTAGATCGTCAAGCTAAGCAGCTCTATCAGAGCCAAGTTTTGGACATCAGTATCAATGGTTATCGCGTTCGCTGGTCCAATAAAGAAGCGCCTCAAAATTTACGGACGGGCGAATTTATCTTAGTCAGTGAAAATTTCCAAAATAAATGGAAAGGCGGGGTCATTCGCTGGATTAAACAATCGGTGAATAAGTCTTTTGAATTAGGTTTAGAAATTTTAGCTCAAGATATTTATCCATGTGCTGTAAAAGTACTGAATGACCGAAGCAATGCGAATTTCCATCCTTGCCTACTGGTACAGGTTCAAAATTTAAATAAAAACGAACGCTCTTTAATTTTACCAAATCTACCTTTCTTTAAAGAACAGCAAGCAATTTATTTGCGCTTAGGCGATCAAGACATTAAAGTGTATCTTATTAAAACACTTACAATTACACAAAGCTTTGCACAATTCGGTTTTGAACTGATCAATGACGAGCAACAACCTTTAATTGATCAGTTTATTCAGCAACAATCTTTATTATCAAATAATCAGCAAGATGTATGGGAAGCATTAAAGTGAAAAATTTATTGTTATCAAAAAAGCTCAAACGTTCAGAAACGCGAATTCTGATCATTGATGATAATCAAATTCGCTTTAATGAAATTGAAGCTATATTTAACAAACATAGTCACTCAATTAAAACATTATTGCTAGATGACATTAAGAATTTTGAAAAACAACTCAATCAAACTTGGGATTTGATTATCTTTGGTCGTGCCTATGATATTCGAATCGAACAAGCTTTAGCGCTGATTCAAGCAACCTCCGAAGTGAATACACCAGTTCTTTTGCTTGAACGAGATAATTATTCCAAAGAACAATATCAGTCTTATATTCATAGAGGGATTTATGACATTGTGAAAACCAATGATCATGAAGCCTTCTACATTAGTGCCGTTCGAGCACTTTCATTCAGTCGTGCCTTACAATCACAACATTTCCTACTTGCTGATTTAGAAAATGCTAAACTCCAGAAACAAGAGTCTGTGATTGAAAAAAATAAAGCGATTGCCGTCATTCAGGAAGGCATCCATGTTCAAGCGAACGCAGAGTATCTAACACTTTTCGGTTTAGCCCATGAAGATGACATTATCGGTATGCCGATATTGGATATCCTTCAACCTAAAAATGTGAACGATTTTAAGACTCGTTTTAAAAAAATCGCGCAAGGTCAATTTGAATTCGGTCGTTTTGAAATTGAAACAGTGAATGTGAATGCTCATTCCAGTAATCCTTTGAAACTCGAGTTCTTAGCAGCTCAAGAAGAAGACGCTTTACAAATCACCGTTGAAACAGAAATTTTGACTCAAACCATCAGTTCTACACATGCTGAGCCGAGTCAAAACCAATCTGTGATTCAAAAAATACAGCGTTTCATTAAGAACCAACCAGCCAATGCAAATGCACTGGTTATATTTAGTTTATCAAGTTGTCCTGACAGTATTTTAAGTTCTGATTGGTTTACCTTTAAAAATTACTTTGAAAAACTCTCAGATTTCATTAAAGAGCAGACCAGCTCAACAGTTTTTAAAATAGAAACTGCATTGTATGCGACTGTTTTACAGGCTGAGTCTGAAGAAGTTCTGACATCACGCTTAACTGGCTTATCATCACTTGAAAAACCGCAATTGGTTGAAATCGGTGATCAAACCTATCAACAAAGCGTTCGTTTAGGGTATAGCTTCTTTGATCTTCAACAACTGGATGACGGTAACTTTTTCAATTTAATCGAAACTGCTTACAATACTCGTCTACCTCAAAATACTTTGAGTACAAATATTTGCTTAGATGAATTAGATACACCCTCTATTCCAGATGTTACACCTGTGATTGCAAAGTCAACGTCACCAAAACTTTCACTTGAGCCAATGGGTACTCAAGCTGAATCGCAAAGTTTGGTTGAACCTGTCATATTTAATGAATCACCTGTTTTAAGCCAAATTCAAAAAGCTTTAGACAAAGGTGAAATTTTATTAAAATATCAGCAGCTTTATGACAAACAAGATACCAATTTAAATACCTATGAAGTCACCAGTGGTGTCATATTTGAAAATAAATGGACTAAACTCGGCAACCTTTCAGAATTAGATCTAGATCAAGCACTATCGATCAAAGTGGATCGTTGGATCATGGTAGAAGCGTGTAAACAATTACATAATTTTATTACTCAGTATCCGTCTGCCAAATTAATCATCAACTTAAACCGTCACACGCTTTTAAATGATCGACAATTATGCTCTTTGGTATCCAAGTTAATTACCATTGTCGGTAGCCACGAAGAATGTCCCCTCATTTTACAATTCGATGAAGACGATATTTCGAAGAATTTAATTGAAGCGAAAAAATCTATTGAGATGTTACGTGATCATGGCGCTCAAATTTCAATCCGCGGATTTGGCAATGGACTATCATCTGAAAGCATCTTAAAAGATATTTCTATCTCATACGTTAGATTAGATGATCATTTCACTGAAATGCTAAACAACGATTCAGGCTTACAAACAGTTCAAGAGAAATTGGAGCTATTTAAAGAAATCCAAGATGTTGAATTCATTCTGCCAAACCTGAATGATATGGGCACATTTGCAAATGCATGGAATGTGGAAGCTCGTTTACTCCAAGGTGATTACTTCCAGAAGAAACTTGATCATTTAACCGATGTACAAGACCAATAAAGTCTTGTTTAGCATACGACTTACAATATTTAATCAAATTTTAAGTCATTGTGTGCCTCATGTTATACACAAAGATGAGGCACAAAAAAACAGGCAATTGCCTGTTTTTTTTGATTTTGCAGTATTAACGTTTGATAGAACGTGACATACCAGCAAAACGTTGTTTGAATTTGTCGATACGACCGCCAGTGTCAACATTCTTCTGTTTACCAGTGTAGAATGGGTGGCAAGCTGAACATACGTCAAGATAAAGAGTTTCTTTACCAAGAGCAGAACGAGTTTCGATTACGTTACCACATGAACAAGTAGCAACTAAAGTTTGGTATTTTGGGTGAATATCGGCGCGCATGGTCGATTCTCCATAAGAGTTAAGAAGGTTTAGCTGTCATCGCAATTGATCACTCTCAAATGAGGAAAGCACATTAATTTGCATTAATGGCAGATCAACACCACAACAGACCATTCTTTTGGCCCACCGAGACGGATACCGTCAGAGCTAAGCACAACAAGTTGGGACATATTATAGCGGATAATGATCTATTAATAAATAGATCCCCTCTTCTCAGTTCAATCTAAATCAATGCTCAAAATTTTCGATTCAGCTATCGACTAATGAGTAACGAATCTCCTAATTTTGATCGCTTTGCTTTGACCAATAATTCGCGATCATCCCACAGACCATCAGTTGAATTTGGTGAAAGATCATAATCGGTAATAGAATCATACCGATGGGTTGCCCTATAAATAGAATCTGTGCCATAGGCACGCCACTAGCCAAGGTCTTCTTGGATCCACAGAAGAAAATAGTTTTCTGATCAGCACTATTAAAACCCAACCATCTAGGGATATAAAGGCTCAAAAACATAATCAAGGTCAATAAGACTGAACAAGCAAGAATTAATAAAAACAAGGTAGACATACTGACTTTTGACCATAATCCTGCAACCACTGCACTACTAAAAGCGCCATAGACCACCATTAAAATAGAACCTTGATCAAATACTTTGACGATCTTGGGCTTTTTTTGCATATATGGGAAAACATAAGGTCTGAGAATCTGCCCCAATATAAAAGGCACCAATAATAACAAGGTGATCTGTATGATGGATGATGTTGGATCAAAGCCATGACTGGTTTGCCCCAATATAAAAAAAGCCACCATGATCGGTGTAATAAACATCCCTATAATATTTGAGAATGATGCACTACATACTGCTGCGGCTACATTACCGCGAGCCACGGAAGTAAAGGCTATTGAGGACTGCACTGTCGACGGTAGAAAACACATAAACAAAAAGCCCCAATACAGTTCTTGTCCAAGCATGGGCACTAAAATCGGCTTGGCTAACAAACCAAGTAGGGGAAACACTGCAAAAGTAAGAGCAAAAACTAAGCTGTGAAGTTTCCAATGTGTTAAACCTTGCATGACGGCTTCACGAGATAACTTTGCGCCATGCAAAAAAAATAATATCGCAATCGCTGCAGTAGTAATTACACTGAAAATTCCAGCTGCTTGCCCTGAAACAGGTAAGATACTCGCAAGTATGACCATCACAAATAAAAGTATGGTAAAACGATCAAGTGCCAATAGCTTTAACATCACATCATCCCTAATTGTTCTTTACTCACTTCAATTCAAACAGAGTAGAACTGAATCATCGTTTGATCGCATCAAGTTTAACAAACAACCATATCAAAAAACCTTTAAATAAAAACGCAGTGAGTCTTTCAACTCACTGCGTATCACTTTAGCTTGTTTTAAATATTGAATAACATCAAATATTTAATAAAAACAGCACTAAAGTCAGGTCTAGACTTAGTTATCACGTGCAAATTTATCTTGTTGAATTAATTCGACCTTATAACCATCTGGATCTTCTACAAACGCAATGACAGTCACACCACCTTTCATTGGACCTGCTTCACGGACAACCTTACCACCGCGAGCTTTGATCTGCTCACACGCTTGATAAGCATCGTCTACGGCAATGGCAATATGGCCATATGCATTGCCCAGCTCGTAGCTTGTAGTGTCCCAGTTATGCGTTAACTCTAATACAGTATTGTTTTCTTCATCACCATAGCCCACAAAAGCCAAGGTAAAGCGACCTTCTTCATAATCACGTTTACGAAGTAAAGTCATACCGAGTACTTCAGTATAGAATGCCAATGAGCGCTCTAAATTGCCTACACGTAACATGGTATGTAACATACGCATTAAAATCACCTATTTCCAAAATTAAGTTTTAAAATAAAACTCTAAAATTAAGTTTTTTTCATCTGATTTAATAACTTAGCTACCCAAATCACTAAAAGTAAAATCGGCAGACCCATTAAGAAAGTCATGAAGAAAAATGTTGAATATCCAAAGTTTGTCACGATTGTACCCGAATAACCACCGATCATTTTAGGTAATAACAGCATTAACGAGCTAAAAATCGCATACTGCATTGCCGTGAATGAAACACTGGTTAAACTCGATAAAAATGCAATAAATACGGCTCCAGCCAAGCCTGATGCCATATTATCGAAAATGATGCCCATCACCAGCCAAATTTTGCTATAAGGGACGATAACTTTTCCTTTTAATTCAACATCGTCAGCACTAGTCAGATCAACCGCTGACAACTCCGCCATACTCATTCGTGATTTTGGCTGTACATTTTGATGTACTGTGAATGCATGTGTGGTCTGTAACGTTGTTTTCTCTTGATTAGATTCGATGGTTGCAAGTGATTCAAGTTGTTTCTGACCATCAAACTGTGTACCGGGTATCACCACACTCCAGCTATTTTTATCGATTTTGGCATCTATCGGTTTTTGATCGCCAAATTTGACTTGCACCTGATTTACCTTATCGCTTTCAGATACATTCGAGATAAGACCTCGAACAATCACATCTTTCGTTCGCTCATCTTGATACAGTTGATTATCCCCACCAATCGCTTGTACATAAATCTGAGCAGGTTGAGTCGCATCAAAGGTTTGTACAGGGATTGCCAATTTTAGACTGTGATCAAAACCATCCGGTTGTGAATACACCTGAATCTGATCTACATTTTGGAAACTTGAAGCAGGCAGTTTTAACGTCCAATTTCCTACTTCATCGGGCTGAACCTTTAAGCTGTGTTGCCCTACTTGTAGATTGACTTCATTCATCGAAGGACCCGATTTGACCAGTCCTACAAAGATCAAATTAGTGGTACTTGCGATAATGGCACCGACCAACATCATTTTCATGATGTTAAAACGCTGTGCCATTAAGCCACCAAGGAAGCCACCTAAAATTACAAAGAAGATCGCAAAAAACTTGTTAAACCAAGCGATTTCTTCTTTATCGAAATTCAGGTCTAAATAGAATAAGTTTGCAACTACACCCGCAACAATATCTGAAATACGATAAAAACCAATCAGCAATAAAATCGCTAGTGCTACTTTTAAACCATACCGTTTAAAGAAATCTAAAATCGGTGAAAGCCATGTTTCAACCACAATTTTCTGATCAATCAATTTGGTGCTGGTTAATGCAAAAACCACTAAGCCAGCGGCTGCAATACTGCCAACAAAACGAAGCACTTGAGCGAGGAAACTTAAAAATGCATCATTAATCGCAAATTGCGTAATCAAGCCACCGAATTGGATAAAGCTAAATACAAACACTACTGTAGATACGATAAAGACAATAAACAGCTGTAAATAATCCTTCGCTTGATAGTCATTTTTCTTTTGCTCTACAACAGGCTCATGAATCACTAACGTCGTGATCAAGCCGACTAACATTAATCCTGCCATTAATAGATAAGTTGATTTCCACGCTTCATAGATGTAATTACCCATGGCTGTACCCATGGATGCTGCAAAGAGCAATGCACCCAGTTGGGTAATAATCGTTGCAATACGATATCCAGCATTATAGGTCGAAGCCAATACCGTCTGAACATTGGCATCTTGCGTAAGCTCAATACGGTATGCATCTACAATAATATCTTGTGTTGCGGAGCTAAAGCCTAAAAATACTGCTGAAATCGCCATGAAAGTCAGGCTTGGTATTGACCAAATATCCCCGCCATGTACGCTCGGATCCGTAAATGCCATCATACAAATGGCAATAGTCACCAAAATTTGTGAGACAAATAACCATCCTCGTCTTTTCCCCATTTTTTGAGTCAAATAAGGTAAAGGTAAACGGTCTATTAATGGCGCCCAAATAAACTTAAAGGCGTATGCCAATGCTGCCCATGAAAACATGGTAATGGTACTTCGTTGAATCCCCGCCTCGCTCAACCAAAATGATAAAGTCGAAAAAATCAGAAAAATCGGAATCCCTGATGAAAAGCCCAAAAAGAGCATGATCAAAGCGCGACGATCTAAAAAAGCAGTAAAGGCTGATTTCCATCCGGAAGTTTGTGATGTCATTGCGTTATTATT
Organism: Acinetobacter sp. CY73; assembly: GCF_059515865.1. NCBI lineage: Bacteria > Pseudomonadati > Pseudomonadota > Gammaproteobacteria > Moraxellales > Moraxellaceae > Acinetobacter > Acinetobacter sp. CY73. The sequence goes on from NZ_JCAKMZ010000018.1 coordinate 67,000, forward strand.
TTCAGCAAAAATTAATTAATGCTATTCAACTCTTTAATGCCAAGGGATTCAATATTTTTTATGCAACCATTGTGCTGATTTTGAATTTTTTTCCTGTAACTTCACTTGATATTTTCTCCTAACCCTGTATACCTTTAATTTTCAATTGTACTTTATAGTTTTGGATTTCAACTGTGACCCAAAGACACGATCAAATTAACACGAATGCTTTAGCTAAGACTCCAACCCTCAAACCAACAGCAGACATTGTTAATCCTTTTCCCACAGTATTTGAGCAAACGGAAATTCAACACACCTTGAATCAAACAGCATTAAAACCTGAACAATTGACCCATATACCGAATACCGCAAAGATTCCAGCATCAACCAAAAGAATTAAACCGCTGAACAATTTTTTGGGTCAAGATCGAGCAAAGGCTTCTGTCGAGGCAGGCATTGCTTTGCCTTATTCTGGTTATAATATTTTCGCTGTCGGCACAGCAGGCTTAGGTAAACGCACAATGATCAAGCGTTTACTGCAACAACATGCGAAAACCATGGCAACACCAAATGATTGGGTTTACGTCAATAATTTTAAATTTGCACGTAATCCAATTGCCCTTCAGTTTCCTGCTGGACAAGGCGCTAAATTTCAAACGATGTTGCATCAAACATGGCACATTATTTTTAAACAACTTGAACGTCGTTTTAGCGCAGAAACCTACCATAACCGCATTGAAAAAATTCGTGTCGCGACTGGCAATGAACAACAATCTGCGCTGATTGAATTAACCAAAGAAGGTTTAGAGCTTGATTTAAAACTGATTAATCGCGATGACGAACATTGCTTTATCCCGACACATTATAAAGATGACAAAGTGCAAGAAATGTCTCAAGAAGATATAAATGCATTATCCACTAAAGAACGTTCAGAGATTGCTGCAAACATCCGTTACATGGATAAGAAGCTAGAGCGTTTGGGATTACAAATCGGTGATTTGGAAGATGAAGCACGTGATTTAGTATCTGAGCTGAATCGTGAAATCGGTAAACAAGTTATCATTCCACGCATGGAGTTAATTTTAAGTAAATTTCCAAATATCACTGGCTTAGAACAATACCTAAAACTTTATGCCGAAGATATGATTGATAATGTTGAAACGGTACTCGAACAGGAAGAAATTGATTTTTCTCCATCCCAATTCAATCGTGTACCTGCACGTTATCAAGCCAATGTAGTCATTAGTAACAAAGCCAATTCTGGTGCTCCTGTTATTTTTGAAGACTTTCCAACCCATTACAATTTACTGGGTCATGTCGAACAGCTCACTCAAACAGGAACAATCAGTACAGACTTTAGCTTAATCCGCCCTGGCGCATTACACCGTGCCAATGGTGGATTCTTAATGCTCGAAGCTGAGCAACTATTAGAACAACCTTATGCATGGCAAGGTTTAAAACGCGCCCTAAAATCAGGTCAACTCAAACTGACGTCTTTAGAACATATGCTGACCCTAACAGGTAGCATTTCTATTGAACCTGCGTCTATTCCTTTAGATGTCAAAGTGGTTTTACTTGCTGAACCTGAAATTTACTATGAGATTTTAGAAGTTGAGCCAGAGCTGGGTAGCGTGTTTAAAATCCGCGCGGACTTCACCGATACATTACAACGTAATGACGAAAATGAACAAGCTTATATGCATCTGATCGCTGACTATGTGCAATCAGATAAGCTTTTACCATTTGATCGTTCAGCTTTAGCTGCGCTCCTCACGGATTCAAGCCGTCAAGCTGAAGATCAAAGTTCGTTGTCATTACATGCTTCGACCTTGGGTGACCTCATTCGTGAATCACATCACCATGCTTTTAAAGCGGGCGATACGATGGTGACCGCTGAGCATATCAATACGGCATTGAAGCATCGCCAATACCGCCTAGGTTACTTACGTGAATTATACTGGCAGGATTTATCTCGTGGTACACAACTGATTGAAACCCGAGGACACCGCTTAGGTCAAATCAATGCCTTATCTGTGATTCACTATGCAGATGTTGAATTTGGCCTACCTTCTCGTTTAACGGCTTCGGTCTATCAAGGTGGCGGCGATATTCTCGATATCGAGCGTAGTGTTGAACTGGGCGGATCTTTGCATGCTAAAGGCGTGTTATTGATGTCATCTTTCTTAAAAGCACACTTTGGTCGTGAACAAATCCTGCATTTCTCTGCTGCCCTCGCCTTTGAACAAAGTTATGGTCAAGTCGATGGTGATAGTGCAACTGTTGCAGAACTGTCTGCACTTATCTCTGCAATCAGCCAGCTTCCAATTGATCAATCATGGGCCATTACAGGTTCGATGAACCAGTTGGGTCAAGTACAACCGATTGGTGGCGTGAATGCAAAAATTGAAGGCTTTTATGACGCTTGTAAACTTCAAGGCTTAACGGGCAAGCAAGGTGTGATTATTCCTAGGCAAAATATGGATCACCTGATGATTCGTCAGGATGTGATCGATGCTGTGAACGCAGGTCAGTTCCATATTCATGCCATTACCAATATTGCGCAAGCACTCGAAATTTTGATGGCGCGCCCTGTCGGTACACTCGATAAAAAAGGTCGTTACACCAAAGGCTCGATTTTCGCGGCAGTTATGGATCAATTGGAGTATTGGCAAGCCATTGAAGATGGTGCTGAAATTGAACCACCCAAGAAAAAGAAAAAAAAGAAGAAGAAAAATAAAGACAAAAAGTCTGATGCTGATTCGACTACAAACTCTGAACAAAAATAATGTTCAATGCTGTTTAAATAACCCTTAAGCATGATTTAATAATAAGCCCTGAACTTTTCAGGGCTTTTGTTATTTTTAAGGCGAAAATAGTAAATAACCCGAATCCTGCTTAAGCCGATGAATCAATAATTTGAATAGTTGGCTTATTTCGATGGGTTAATTGATATGCGCATAGCGAGGCGTAAATCCCACTTAGAAATCCATGAATGCTACGTGCTTTACTCGTCACTAAATTGTATTGCCCTTTCAATAAGCTGAATAATGTTTCTATCTTATTGCGCTGTTTTAAGTGATATTCATCTGGCGCACTGAGCTCAACAGACCGCATGTTCTTT